>CAZSVY010000225.1:0-16571 GCA_964610495.1 uncultured Methanosarcinales archaeon | reverse complement strand
TGGGGAGAACTTGACCTTCTGCTTATAGATCTGCCTCCAGGCACAGGAGATGAACCCTTGAGCTTGGTCCAGCTGATCCCCAATATTGAGGGTTCGGTAATTGTTACAACTCCTCAGGATGTAGCTCTTATTAGCGTCCGCAAATCAATCGAATTTTCTGAGAAACTCAATGTTCCTATTATAGGTATTGTCGACAATATGCATGGGCTGATCTGCCCTCACTGCGACAAGCCAATAGAAGTGTTCGGAACCGGAGGCGTGGAAAAAGCCTCAAAAGATTTCAACATCCCTATCCTTGCCAGACTCCCTATAGAGCCAAAAGTCGCAGAAATGGAAGATAGGGGCACAGTTGTCCGGGAAATGCTTGAACACAGCACGGAATGGCAGAAGAACTTCGAAAATATTGTGAGTGCAGTAGAAAAAATTCTAAAGGAAAAATAAGCGAGATAAGTAGTTGAAGAATTTAACTATATAATAGCAGAAGGTGTAAAAGGTTAAGTGTTGAGGATATTATAATTCTTTCATGATACCACGAAATGATCCTACAAAATGAAGTGAAAAGGTAGCACATATCCGAGATACAACTGCAATAAAAAACTTTGAAAAACGAAATTATTTCGGGATAAAACAAGTCATGTTGTTTCACGACTTACCGGTGTAATTGAAAACCACCGTACATTTCGAAGTGGAATATGCCGATTCTTGTTGTCATTCAACATCATCCATAAAAGGTCTAAACCAAATCTAACTTCTATGCAATCGAATGATTCATAGTAGCCATCTATCCACCTAACGTTTACCTTAATATTAGTCATACATTCGAGTCTCCGTCATCATATTCTTTTATAATATGGTTCTTCGCTATTTTGAGTAAGTGATTTGTAGTTACTTTCTTACTTTAGAGAAGTTTGTCATGCCATTGTCACCTTACTCAATTTTAACATTCACTAATTTTTCAAGAACGTATTTATAAGGTACTGTGACTTTAAGCACACCATTTAAATAGTTGGCAACTGCTTTCTCAGGCTCTACTGGGCAGCAAAAAGCATAGCTGTCCGCATACTCAACACCTTCTTTGGTGGCTTTCACATAGAAACCGCTGTCACTAATTTTGAAGGAGATATCCTTCTTTTCAACTCCCGGAAGAATCACTTCAATAGTTGTATTTTCGCACTTGTCATCTGGATACACACAAATAGCTGGTGATAACCTCAAAACGCCTGCCATAATATTTACCCCAAATAAAATAACCACTCAGCATATTTATATATTTGTTTTTAATTAAATAATCCGTAAACGTTAAAATGAAGACTGCTGTCTTTTATTTATCTCTGTTTATAGTGGAGTAGAGCCTAAAAAGTAACAACTTTATACATTTTACAAATGCAAAAACAGGGAATATAGTAAGCTGAAAGGCAAATTATATGGTTATCACAACTTAGAGCCTATCCGAAAAGTAGTTACCTGCTATAACTTTTACAATATGCAATTATGCACAACCGGAACGGATACTCGGATATTATAGACCTATTTTAACTTTTCAACATACATCACTGACTTTTCGGATAGGCTCTAAGTCCAACAACGATTTTATTGCTTTGCTCCAGATACTCCAGTATGACCATCAGAGTATTGTGATTTACCTGCTTTGGCAGCATTTTTTTCAGTTCTGCAACTGTTATAACGCTGTCAGGGCTGTTTTTCAGAGTATCTTCTACCATAAGAATTATTAAGAGTTGGGGAAGGTTTTGCTTTATCAGGACTTACTGCTTCTGCCATTTCTTTACCTCGGGTAGATTTGCAATAGACTGAGAGATTTTGTTTTTCAGTTATTTTTACATAATGAAAAGTTATTGATTAATAACTAATTGATATCTATGAATACTTACGTTTTCTGGTGTAAAGTTCATGGGGCTGTTTTGAACTACAACAATGGCTTTTCTCTGTTTTGAGTGAGAATTTTGCATCTATTTCCTATATTGAGTAGCAGATCTAAAATTTTGAACCCATTTGTTGTAGAGAATCACATTCAAGCTAGATGGTTCCCATTCTGGTCAGCCAACTTTCTAACTGAGCGATTATTCCCAACCCATTCAGGATAGCAAAAAGCCAAATCTTTAATAGCGCATATAACCTATTTTCACGTATGGAAGAGACCTATAAGTTTTCAGCCGTAATCCACAAAGAAGAAAAATGGTACGTCTCCTGGTGCCCGGAACTTGACGTTGCAAGCCAGGGAGAAACCATCGAGGAAGCTATTGATAATCTCAAAGAGGCTGTAGAACTCTACCTTGAAGATGAAGATGTTTAAATCCCTGCAACAGGCTCTATCCTTACCACAACGATTGAGATTTCCCATTACAAGGCTTCCCGTCCTGTCAGCACGTGAAGTAATAAGTGTCTCAACAAGCAGGAATTTCAGGTAGTTTTACAAAAGGGCAGCCACATAAAAATGAAAAAGAAAACCCCGAAAGAAACACGTGTAGTTATTATACCTGCCTATGACGAAATTCCTGTTGGAACTTTGAAATCAATAATCAGGCAGTCAGGGCTAACACCTGAAGAGTTTATTAGACTACTTTAGAGCCTGTTGATGACATTTTATCAATTATAAATGGATGTATATAATTTGACAATATCAAGTAAAAAGATGCTTATTATAGGATGAAAATCAAATTACGGGCGGCCACCCCACCCTGAACAGGCTGTTTGACAATTATATTTCCGGGCAAAAATACGTAAAAAATAAGGAGTCAAAAGCCTTTAAACAGAAAAAGAAGGAATTCAACTATTACTGAGAGTAATTGTCGGACAGCCTGTAAAGGAAGGGGTATTCGTGACCCCCGCGCTCCCGATGTAATAAATTAAACTGTCCTTTGAAATGTATGGCTCGAAAAATACAAAGGGGAAATTAGATTATATTTAGACACCCTGTTATCAGGTCTTCAAGCAAAGGAAGGTCAGTCGTGGAAGCATTTTCAGGATAGACTACGAAATCAACCGGGAACCCGGCTTCGAGCAGATCTGAAAAATATTTCGTAAAGACTTCATCCTCAAATTTATAAATAAATGAAATCTATGCATATTGTCACGTACTGTTGTCAGGACTTGACAAATATTTTATCCTAATTGTGTAATGAAGTAAGTGGAATTTTGAGATATCCTTTTTGAGAATACAGATCCGAAAATACGTATCTTAGTATATCTGGATTAAAATATATATACTGTTATGGTAATTATGTTTCTTAATATATATTCTGCGTTTTTTTTATATTATTATATTTATAATATGGATTCAATAAAACTTGGGTAATTGAGCTGAAAAATCAACAGCATCGAACCTTTAACTGTCTAAGTATAACTATTCAAGTATAAAAAATAAGCCGATTACCGAGTTTTATTTTTAAAAAGTATATAACTTCAACCATGAACATTGAAAAATGTTATCAATAGCAACAATTAAGGAAAAACGGGGTCCCAAGATAGCCCCTTAAATTTTACCAAATTGGCTACTGGTGTTGTTTTTACCAGGCTGAATAGTTACTCTAAATCAAAATATTTATGACAAATTTTTCAATGATTTGCCATGCTCTTAAATGCATAAGTATTATTCGGAGGGAGATGAGATGTCAAAAAGTAAAATTATATATGCAATTTTAGTGGTTTTTCTGCTAGCAGGGGCAATTCCACTCGTGCTCGGTCAAACCGCTGAGAAAGAAGCTTTATCGAAAAATATATCAGATACAGCACCTGATGCATCAATCACATCAGACGACAGATCTTTGCAAGCGAGAGAAGCTTTGTCGGAAAATGTATCAGTCCCGATAGCTTTGGAAACCAAAGAAGATAAATTATCAGTAGCACCTGAGAATGTCACGGAACCACCTATAAATGTCACCGTCGCCAGTTATGGTCTTGTACAAAACGAGTATTATGATGTACAGGTACAAACCATAGATACCGTAGACGATACAGGTCTTACAAGTGTTATTCTTCAAGATAGTTCCGGTAATTCGCTAGGTTGGTTCTGGATTAAATGTCCACACGATACCCAAGAAATAGAAGTATATTCAACGCTGCTATTATCCAGACAACTTCATGATTCCGTAACTGTATATACAGATGAAGATGGCTATATTTATCGGGTGACATATTAACACAAGGTAACACAAGGGTGACATATTAACGCAAATCTGTAAAATCTTAGGGAGCTGAACTCATATAGTTCGAAGCTATCTGAAAAAAGACTGTAAGCTCCCTAAGACTTTACGGAACTCATTTCTTCAAAAATATTTATTTTTTCCTTTAAGATATATATGATGCTATAAAATCCTTCTAATGTTAATTTTGTCTGCCATATTCTTAATGTCTAACAGAGAGCCCGAGATTAATGAATTAGTAAGTCTATGCATCAAAGATTCACTACTGTTGTAGAAAATGTAAAAGCGCGACAATAAATAAAAATTCTTAATAAGTAGAAATCGCGATGTAAAAATTCGGGTTAGAAGGTAAAAAATAAAAGGTTAAAAAATAAAAAAGCTAATTGTTTTAGCCCCGCTATTAAGAAACTTTTTCAATAATCTCTTCCAGCGTCAGAAGTTCCTGTTCTCCTGAAACCATATCCCTCAGCGTAAGTTTTCCGGCTTCGAGTTCTTTTTCCCCGACTATGACCGTGTAGTCGGCGTTGATGGTATTTGCATAGGAGAGCTGGGCTTTGAAATTGCGTTCCATGAGGTCTATGTGGACTGGCACGTATTTTCTTAATTCATTTGCAAAGCGAACGGCCTCGAGATGGACATCGGGTTTCGAGATCAGGACAAGAGTTTTGGGGGCAGGCGGGGTAAGAAGGCAGATTTCCATAATCCGGTCAAAACCGATCCCGAAGCCGGTTGAGGGCACGTCTCCGCCTCCGAAAAGCTGGATAAGCTGGTAAGAGCCGCCTCCGCAGACCTGCTTCTGGGCGCCGAGGCCCTCGGCATATATTTCAAAAACCATGCCTGTGTAGTAGTCGAGCCCGCGGGCAATTCCGAAGTCAAGGGAGTAATCGACCCCGTATGCGTCGAGAAGCTTGAGAGTCTTTTCAAAGCTTACAAGCTCAGGGATGTTTCCGACGATTTTTATTACATCAGGAAGGATATACTTGCCTTCCAGCCGGATCAGGCGGAAGAGGTCGGATTTGAGCTCTTCTTCGGCTCCTATCTCCTCAAGCAGGGCTTCAAGGCCTGCATACTCTTTCTTGTCCACAAGGCGCATGACCTTGCTCATGATTTCGGGTTCAAGTCCGCTCAAAAGCGTGCGTATGACTGCAAGGTTTCCGAGCTTCATGTCGCCTTTCACGCCTGCGGCTTTTAACAGGGCGTCGGCAAGGGCGATAACCTCTGCATCGGAATCGGGTTTTCCGCTGCCTATGAGTTCGACCCCGAACTGCCAGAATTCCCTGAAACGGCCTTTCTGGGGACGCTCATAGCGGAAACAGTTTTCGAAATAGAATAATTTTAAGGGCTTTGGGAAGGACTGGAGTTCGTTCACATACAGGCGCATGACAGGAGCGGTAAGCTCAGGCCTGAGGGTCATTTCCCTGCCGCCTTTGTCCTCGAAGTTGTAGAGTTCCCCTACGATTCCTTCGCCTGATTTCAGGGTGAAAAGGTCCAGATGTTCAAACGTGGGCGTAATGATCTCACTGTAGCCCCATTTGCGGGCAACATCGCGCATAACGCTTTCCACGTATCTTCTGCGGGCAGTATCGGCAGGTAAAAAGTCCCGGGTTCCTCTTGGTCTGTTAACTGTCATTTTTAAATGCACCTGATAATCTCAAATATATACTCCTGATTTACTGGCTTTCGAATCAGGGCTTATTATTTTCCAAACTTTATGCATGTAGCTAATGCATGTTGCTGATAGAAGATGTGCTCTTTTTAGCGATTCTGGATGGTAGTAGTTAAAAACAAGCTATTTTACTTTTTCGATACTATCTGAAGCCGGCAAAAATGATATATTGAAGAAAAAAGAGACCTGAATATAAAGAAAAAAGCTTGATTAATATATTTGATCTGTAAAATAAAGTAGAATGGATTCCGAAAGCAAGAGTTTTCGCAATCAAACAATTGTAAAGCAAATAAAGGCAAGTTTACACTGTATAATTTAATAAGCAGCTTAATATACATGATTTACACTAAATAATTGCGATCAACGTGTCAGAGCAAAGAAGTGTACCTTTAAGGAAGCATCTGCTGGACCTGAAGCCCTGCAGGCATGGAGGGTTAATTCAGGAAACATCTGAGACTTACGGGATTCCTGAAAGCGAAATTCTTGACTTCAGTGCAAACTTTAATCCTCTGGGAAACCCTTTTGAACATCCGGAAAGCGGATTGAACTTTGATGAGATTCTTAAAAACGGTTTTAAAAAACTTACCGAATATCCTGACAACAGGTATCCTGAGTTTCGAGAGGCTGCTGCAAGGTTCGTAGGGCTGGGAGTAGCCCCGCAGAACATTATTCCGGGTAACGGTTCAACGGAAATTATCAGGCTTGTAGTGGAATGTGTAGTTGAAAAAGGAGATATTGTTCTTCTGCCCTGGCCCACTTTCGGAGAATACGAGATGCAGTGCCGGATTATGGGAGCAGAACCGCAGTACCCGAGCCAGGACGAGGTAGAGACACTTCCTGACGAGCTTCTGGAAAAAGCAAAAATCCTGTTTATCTGCAACCCCAATAATCCTACAGGAAAACTCCGCACCCGAGAAGAAATCAAAGCTCTTGCAGAACGCTGCACGCAGCACAGAACCCTTCTTTTCGTGGACGAGGCTTTTATTGAGCTTTCTGACCCTGCACAGAGCGTTGCAGACCTGGCAGCAAGCAATAATTACGTTTTTGTCATGCGTTCCCTTACAAAGGACTTTGCAATCCCTGGAATCAGGATGGGCTTCGGGATAGCTTCCCCTGAAGTGGCTGAAATCCTGGATACTGCAAGGCTTTCCTGGAACCTCGGAACCGTGGCAAACGCTGCAGGAACCGCGCTCCTTAACATTGAAGGCGGGATGGAAAACCCTTACCTGAAAAAAGCGAGGGATATGATCAGGGAAGAAGGAGAAAAGCTTAAAGCCAGACTCGACAGAATCAGGGGTTTTAAAGCCGGGGAAGTGAATGTAAACTTTATTTTTGTCAATATCAGCAAGTTCATGCTTGACTCGACTGAGTTGAGTGCACGCCTGGCAGCGCACGGAGTCCTTGTAAGGGACTGTTCTTCCTTCCACGGCCTTGGAAAAGATTACATAAGGATTGCAGTCCGGACCGCAGAAGAAAATGACAGGCTGATTGCCGCAATCGGGGATGTAATTACCCAGTGGGGCAAAGAGCAGGCGAAAAATGAACTGCAGCATGTAATCGAAAAGGCCTCTGAAGAAGGCATAGGAGGCAGGAAAACCTGTGAGTACTATCCCTGCCATTTTGAAGGCCAGAACTGTACCTTCTGCTTCTGCCCGTTCTATCCCTGTGAAGACGAGCGCACAGGAGGAAAATGGATCGAGAGCTCAAGAGGCGGCAGGGTATGGAGCTGTGTTGACTGTCATCTGGTTCACAATAAGGAAACCGCCCAGAAAATCCTTGACTGCCTTATGCAGGAAGGAGATACGGACGAACTTGTGAAGGTGGCCTGGAAGAAAGTGATGGAGCCTATCCTATGATTGTGCCGGACAGCGGGCACCTTGCTCTGGTACTTCTGCTTGCGGCAGGTATAGACATAGTTTTCGGAGAGCCGCCTGCTGCCGTACACCCGGTCGTGTGGATAGGAAAATTAATCAATATTTTGAAAAATGCAGCTCCTCAAACCCACAGGAAAATCTATGGAGCTGCAATGGCTCTCGGCTGTGTTTTTTTCGCAGCTTTGCTGGGTTACACCGTGCTCTACATTACAGCCCTTCCGGGAATTCCCGGGGTGCTTGCCCTTCTTATAGAAGCCTATTTCCTGAAAGCCACCTTTGCTATTAACTGCTTGCTTAGCCCTGCAAGGGAGATTTACAGGCATCTTGAAGCGAACAGGCTTGAGAAAGTCCGGGAACTGCTCCCGATATACGTAAGCCGGAACACTTCCAAACTGAGCAGAACCCAGATGTCTTCCGCAGTTATCGAATCCGTATCCGAAAACTATGTTGACGGCATCCTGAGTCCAATTTTCTATTATGCCCTTTTCGGGGAATTCGGGCTTGTGGCTGCATATGTGTTTAAAGCCATAAGTACTCTGGATTCAATGGTCGGATACAAAACCGAACCGTACAGGGAACTTGGATATTTCTCGGCAAAATCCGATGACGTATTGAACTGGATCCCTGCCCGAATCTCCGTCATATTCATTCTTGCGGCAGCCCTTACAGTGGCTCTGCTCCCGAAAAAACAGGGAGGATTTTCCCCCTTAAACAGCATAAAGAGCGCCCTTGAAGACGGAATGAAAACTCCATCCCCCAATTCCGGCTATCCCATGGCAGCTACTGCAGGAGCGCTCGGAGTCAAACTCGAAAAACCCGATTATTACATACTTGGGGCCTTATATCCCCCAACCGAAGTAAAAGATATAAAAAGGGTATCCCAATTAATAGCAGTTGCTTCAGGCTTCTCGCTTGCTGCCTTTGCGGCAGTGATCCAGATAGCAGGGATACACCTGCATCCATAACCCTTCCTTGGCCTGCCAGAGCCCGCTTTCTGAGAGAATCAACTCTATGCGGAAACCGGGTCTCTGAGAAAAGTCATATAATATTAAAGATTTTCGAAAGCTAATAGAACCGTTTTAACAATCCCGAAGTGATCATATGAAGTTATCCGATATTGAGGAAAGGGACCTGAAAAAAGGGCAGCCTGAGAAAATAGAAGAAAAAGCTACAGTCGACATCCTCGATGTTCTTGCTGAAGAAGGCGTCAGTATTCAGGATCTTGCAGATACGGCTCTGGAAATGTATGTCCCTCATCCGGGGCTTGAGACCAGGGAGAAAGCCGACGCTTTGTTTAAAAGGGAACTCAAGTATGCGCTTTCGGACCCAAACCTCTGCCTTCTGATCTATTCCGGGATCCTGCTGGAGCGAGAAGGCAGGGCAGGAACCCTTCCGAACCTCAGCAAAAGTTCCTATGAAAAGGACCTTACTTTTATAATTGCAGATGAAGTGCTTGGCACAAGTATTGCAACCTATATCAGCGGCTCCAAGGGCGCGTTTGAGTTTGTCAGGTACGACAAACAGAAACCCGGAATCCTTGCAAAGCTCGGGCCTTTTATGGATGACGTTATAGGGGGCCTTATAGGAGGCGTGTCCTCCAATATGTATTCAAGAGGCATGGCAGAGTTTGAAAGAAAGGATTGAAAAACAGGCGGTATCCAATGAATTCATATTTGCTTGCTTTTAAATCGGGTTTTGGCTTCCTGTCCACGATCCCTGTGGGAATCAGCATGGAAGGGATCGATGAGCTCATGAAAAAGATCTATTTTTATCCCGTGGTCGGAGCCATTCTCGGGCTGTTAATAGGTGCAATCGCATACATCGGACAGGTAATATTCCCAGGGCCTGTGCTTGCAGCCCTTATTATGGGATTCATATATTACATTACAGGCTTTAACCACCTCGATGGAGTTACCGACATCGGCGACGGTTTCATGGCCCATGGATCGATTGAGAAAAAGCTCAAAGCCCTCAAGGATACAACCCTCGGGACAGGAGGGGCAGCTTTTTGCATGTTGCTGCTGCTCACCCTCTACGGTTCCATAAGGGCTGTCCAGGAAGAAGGTCTTGCTGTTTTCGGGCCTGACCTTCCGGTTTTAATGTTTGCGTCAATGTTTATTGCAGAGGTCAGTGCAAAGCAATCCATGCTGACTATTGCTGCCTTTGGGAAGCCCATACCTCCACGGGAAAAACAGGCTTACCCTGGCCTTGGAACCATGACTATAAACGGAGCAACCAGAAAAAATTTCCTGATAGGCTTCGTATTCGGCGCCATTGTTTGTTTCCTGCCCTTCGGATGGATAGGACTTTTACCTTATCTGGGAGCCTGTGCCTCGGCTCTGGTGATTCTTAACAGGAGCTATGCCCATTTTGGCGGTTTAAATGGCGATGGAATCGGTACTGCTAACGAAATCGGCAGGGTGACTGCTCTTATTATTCTCGCAGTTATCCTGAAACTTTCATTGAACGGAAATATGGGAGGTTTAGAATGGACGCTATTGTAATGGCAGGGGGATTCGGACAGAGGCTTGGAATGGGAGAAAAGCCGTGCGTTGAATTGCTTGGAAAACCACTCATAGCCTACGTAATAGATACCCTCAGGGCCGCAAAGAGTATAGACAGGGTTTTTGTAGCGGTCTCACCTGTTACCCCCAAGACCGAAATCATGATCCAGGAACGTTACAAAGGAGAAGTTCGCGTAATCAGGACCTTTGGCGGAAACTACGTGGGGGATATGATCCATGCGGTAGAATCCGCAGAAACGGCTGGCCCTGTAATGATTATTATGTCCGATCTTCCCCTGATAAACCCTGAACTTATCGATTCGATAATTGAAAAATATAAAGAGGAAGGAAAGCCGGCACTTTCAGTCTATGTCCCGATCAATATCTGCAAGGGCGCAGGAATTAGGCCGGATACGGTCTTTAACAAGGATGGGAAGCTGATAGTACCTGCCGGAATTAATATCCTGGACAGTTCTCAAATCCGAAACGAACAGGAAGACTTTAATCTGATACTTGATAATCCCAAGCTAGCAATAAACGTAAATACCGTTGAGGATCTGCAGCGCTGCAGGAATCTGCTGCAGGCTTAAAACTAAAAACTTACTAGAGGTGTCATAGATTCTAGCTTTAAAAAACCTGGTGCTGAGCCGTGATGGGAAGAAAATCCTGCGTGGGGTCAATCTGGAGGTAGGCGACCGGGAAATTCACAGCATTATCGGTGCAAACGGTGCAGGAAAAAGTACACTTGCTTACACCCTGATGGGACTCCAGGGATATGAACACGAGGAAGGCAGCCTCACCTTTGATGGGGAAGATATTACAAAGCTTTCAATAACCGAACGTGCAAGAAAAGGCATTACCCTTGCCTGGCAGGAACCTGCCCGCTTTGAAGGGCTGAAAGTCAGGGATTACCTGGCAATCGGGGCAAAAGGCAATGGAGGCATTACTGAAGAAGAGCTGAAAGAGGCCCTGAAGAAAGTTGACCTTAAGCCCGAAAAGTACCTGGACAGGGAAGTTGGCGAGGCGCTCAGCGGAGGCGAAAGGAAACGCATAGAACTGGCCTCGATAATTACTATGAGACCGAGACTTGCAATTCTTGACGAACCTGATTCCGGGATCGATGTCGTTTCCTTAAAAGAGATCGTAGCCTTGATCCAGACTTTAAAGGAAAACGGTTCCTCGGTGCTTGTAATTACACACAGGGAAGAGATTGCAGCCGCATCCGATAAAGCCTCCCTGATGTGCGAAGGGGCTATCCTCAGGAGCGGGGACCCCCTGGAAATCAGCGAATTCTTCAAAAACAGGTGCATACCGTGTGACAACAGGGTATCCCCACCAAAGGCGGCCTGACAATGACCCAGATAACCGTTAATACGCTTTCCAGCGAAATTGAAGGTATGGACGCAGCCTATTCGGCTGCCGGGGGAGATGCTGCGGTCCTGCATAAGCATGAGCTTGCAAGCCTGGTGGTAAGCGGAAACAAAGTGCTCAATGCGAACGGGACAGACGGAATCGTGCTCGAAAAACATGAGACCGAACATGGAGTGGACATTAAAATGACCATTAAAAAAGGGTACAAAATTCCACTTCCTGTCCATCTCTGCTTCGGGCTTATCCCGGAAGACGGAATTCAGGAAATAAAGATGAACTTCGTGGCCGAAGAAGATTCGGCTGTTGAACTCATTGCTCACTGTACATTCCCCAATGCTGTAAAGGTTATTCATAAAATGGATGCTCAAATGCTTATAGGGAAAAATGCCTCATTAAAGTATACGGAAACTCACTTCCACGGCCCGCACGGAGGAATTCAGGTGATTCCGAAGGCCCGTATAAGGATAGAGGAAGGGGGCAGTTACTACACTAATTTCTCGCTGGTCTCGGGCAGGGTAGGCTATCTGGAATTCGATTACAGCGTGGATGCCGAAAAAGACTCTATCTGTGAGATGGTTACCAAAGTCTATGGGAAAAAGGACGACAAAATAAAAATCCTAGAAAGAATATCCCTTAATGGGGAAAATGCCAGAAGCGTGATCAAAAGCCGACTGGCCATTACCGATAACGCCGAGTCGGAGTTCAGGGGAATTACTGAAGGCCGGGCCCCGAGAGCCAGAGGGCACGTGGACTGCATGGAGGTTATCCAGGGCAATGCAAAAGCCGAAGCTGTCCCCATTGTACGTGTTGATAACCCTCTGGCCAAGGTAACCCACGAGGCTGCAATCGGGTGTGTGGATAAAAAAGAAGTCGAAACCCTCATGGCTCGCGGCCTTGAAGAAGACGACGCTATTGATGTTATCGTGAAGGGAATGCTGGCCTGAAGCCTGTTTTACTTCCTTCTGCACGGAACTTCACTTAAATGTAATTCCGGGAGTATTGAGAGTTTATCCCGGAACTCGTTCCGGGGATCCTAAACTTAATCTTAATAAGAGGTGGAAAGCATAATTGGCGAAATTATTATCCTCGAGAAAAGATATTCCGAAAAAAACCTGCAACTTATTACAGGAAAAAAAGATATATCCTCACATCACCAGGATATTCCCGAAGAGATGCTGCTTTTAAGTGAAGTTATAGAAGACCCTCATAAACTCCCTTACCTGCTGGAAACCTTCTACACCACGCAGATAAAGAACGAAAAAGCCTTTCATTTTGCTCTCCTGCGAGTCCAGGTAGATTCCGACCTCAGGATGCATGAGGATATCCAGAAATACCAGCAAAGGAAATACGTAGCCGAAACCCTTGAAAAGCTGCTTTACGGAGAACTTATGCTTGCAGTAGGAGAAACCGTAGGCATTGAAGGGGATTAATGGGTCTATTCCCTGTAAAAATCTCTTCTTTTAACAGACTTCTTCCTGGGTGCTCAATTATTTTTCCTTCTTTCCTCATTGCTGCTGTTTTTATATAGTGCAGAAAGTGAGTTCGTAATAGAAACTTTTTGATCCCTCATAGTTCTCGATTCAGGAAACAAATTTTGATTTCTGGGGCCAGCTATTTGAAATTTTTACATCATAGAAGAACTGAGAGTAGTGTAAAAATTTAATTATAGACCGTAAAGAAAGAATTTTTGTTACTAAATATGTTAGTTAATGGAAGAAAGATTATTATCCTGTAATTTACAATTATTCTACAGAGCTATGTGAAATTTTCTTCACCTGGTCGTTTTTATAGTCGCATCTGATTGCGAGAATCAACTTAACCCAGAAAATTCTGACTTCAAGGAACTGCTATATTATCATATATAAAAAACCGGTTAAATTTCAAGGTTTTTCAAATTTTCAACAAATTTAATAATCCATATACTGAGGGGTCTAAAGTGAAAGAAACGAATTGTAATAAAACATTTAGGGGGCAGACCCTCAATAAAGCTTTGGGGATAACGGCACTTGCTTTTTTAATGTTGGTGAGTATCGCAGGCGCCTCACCATTTGCATACATTACAAATGAAGAGAGTAACAATATCTCTGTAATTGACACAACCACAGACAAAGTTGCAGCTACGATACCTGCAGGGTCCAATCCTATGGGAGTTGGAATTAATCCGAATGGAACAAAGGTATACGTGGTAAATGCTCGTAGCAACGATGTATCTATAATTGATACGGCAACAAATACTGTTATAACCACGGTGCCTGTAGGGAGTTCTCCTCAGGGAGTTGCAGTCAGCCCGAATGGAAAAAAGGTGTATGTGACAAACCGGGTAAGTAACACTATTTCTGTGATTGATACCACCGCAAGTACTGTTGTAAGTACAGTGAATACAGGAAGAAATCCTGCGGGAGTAACGGTAAGTCCGGATGGAAGAAAGATATATGTAACAAATTACGGGGATAAAACTGTCTCTATAATTGACACTGCCACAGAAGCTGATATAACCACGGTATCCGTAGGAAGGGGTCCAAAGGAAATTGCTGTCACACCGGATGGAACTAAGGTGTATGTAGTGAACTCCGAGAGCGGGAGCATCTCCGCAATTGACACGGCAACAAACAGTGTAACAAACACGGTGAAAGTCGGGAGAGCTCCTCTGGGAGTTGCAGTCAACCCGGAGGGAACAAAGGTATATGTGACCAATAATGATGAATATTTCAGCACTGTCTCCGTAATTGACACTTCTACAAATAAAGTTACAGCCACGATACCTGTAGGATCCAATCCTGTGGGAGTTGCAGTCACCCCGGACGGAACAAAAGTATATGTAGCGATCAAATTCTATAACACTGTCTCTGTAATTGATACTGCGACCAACACTGTTACAGCCACGATGCTTGTAGGAAATAGTCCTTATGCTTCAGGCCAGTTTATAGGTTCTATCCCGGTACAACCAGTTTATCCTTTAGCGAACTTCAGCAGCAACGTCACATCAGATTATGTTTTTCTTTCTGTACCTGTGCAGTTTGAGGACAGTTCACAAAATGCAACAGGATGGGTCTGGGACTTCGGAGACGGGTCTGGTTCATCAAAACAGAATCCCACTCATACCTATTCTACAGCAGGGATCTATACTGTTAGCCTGACAGTAAGCAATTCAAACGGCACAGATTCAAAGCTTGCTACAGTAAATGTTGTACCAAAAGGTTCTCCTGCGCCTTCATATGCATATATCACGAACTTCAACAGCAACACTGTTTCTGTAATTGACACGAATTCGAATACTGTTACAGCCACGGTGCCTGTAGGAACCGATCCTTTTGGAGTTGCAGTCAGCCCGGATGGAACAAGGATATATGTGGCGAATGCCAACTACGACCGCAGTGGTACTGTCTCTGTAATTGACACAGCCACAAAGAGGGTTACTGCCACCGTAGATATAGGGTATAAATACAGCCCTTGCGGAGTTGCAGTCACACCGGATGGAAAAAAACTATATGTGACGGATCGTGATATCAATGGTGTCTCTGCAATTGACACAGCTACAAACACGGTTACAGCCACCGTGCCTGCAGGAGTTAACCCGTTAGGGGCTGCAATCACACCGGATGGAACAATAGTATATGTGACGAACCGTTATAGCAACAATGTTTCTGTAATTGATACCGCTACAAACACTGTTACAGCGACTGTGAAAGTTGGGCTTGGCCCGTCAGGGGTTACAGTTGACCAGGCGGGAACAAAACTATATGTGGCGAATTGTGAAGGTAACACTATTTCTGTAATTGACACAAGTTCGAATACTATTACAGCTACAGTGCCTGTCGGAAAATGGCCTATGGGAGTTGCAGTCAGCCCGGATGGATCAAAAGTATATGTGGCAAATGAAGGCAGTAACAATGTCTCCGTAATTGACACCGCAACAAAAACTGTTATAGCGACTCTGAATGTCGGAAAAAGTCCTTACGGAATCGCAGTCACACCGGATGGAACAAAGGTATATGTAGCGGACTTCGGCAACGACGATGATCTCGGAAAGACTGTCTCTGTAATTGACACCGCCACAAACAAGGTTACAGCTACGGTAAATACAGGTTTCAGTCCTATTGCTTTCGGTCAGTTTATAAGTCCTCTCCCAGCACAACCCGTACTTCCTGTTGCAAACTTCAGCAGCAATTTCACATCCGGTTATGCTCCTCTTTCTGTCCAGTTTACGGATCTCTCGAAGAATGCGGAAGGGTGGAACTGGAACTTTGGAGACGGATCCAGCTCAACACAGCAGAATCAAACACATACTTACCCCAGAGCAGGGAATTACAACGTAACGCTTACAGTAAACAATACAAACGGTACTGATTCGAAATTTGCCACAGTAACTGTTCTAGCACAGCCAGTATTTTCTGCATCCCCAACTTCAGGGAAAACACCGCTTAGTGTTAGTTTTACTGACCAGAGCACAGGGTCGCCAGCTTCATGGAACTGGACTTTTGGAGATGGAACTTATTCAACGGAAAATAGCCCTCTGCACATATATAGTAAACCAGGAAAATATTCTGTTACGCTAGCATTAAACGAAACTGGGAACAGGAGTACAGTAACAAAATCCAGCTATATTACTGTTTCAAACGGATATGAAGCCCCTGTGGCTGCTTTTTCTGCATCTCCAGCTTCAGGAAAAGCACCTCTTACTGTTAGTTTTACTGACCAGAGTACAGGATCGCTAACCTCAAGGAAGTGGACTTTCGGAGACGGCACGTACTCAACCGGGAAGGACCCTGTACATACATACAGCAAAGCAGGATTATATTCTGTTACCCTCACAGTTAGTAATGCAGACGGCAGCAATACGTTAACAAAAACCGGCTATATTGTTGTCTCAAACGTTTTAGATGCTCCTGTTATCAGCTTCTCTGCGTCACCTATTTCAGGAAAAGCGCCGCTTACTGTTAGTTTCACCGGGCAGAGCAAAGGAGCTTCAACCTCATGGAAGTGGTCTTTCGGAGAA
>CAZSVY010000224.1:0-9391 GCA_964610495.1 uncultured Methanosarcinales archaeon | reverse complement strand
TTGTACTGACTTAAACCTATTTTCGATCAAACCTTTTTACAAGCCTTTTAAATAAATGCTTGATCGCAAGCCTTTTCAAAAAAGGCTTGAGCGAAAACGACGTGGAAACGGCGTGACGGCGTAATCAACCGGCGCAACGGTTGTGATTGAGAAATACTTTTAGTCCCCAAACCCTATCCGGCGTGATCAACCGGCGCAACGGTTGCGGTTGCGCTCAGGAGGGCTGATTTATGGGCAGGTAAAATCGCTTTTTAACTCGATAGAAGTCGGGATTGATAAATCAATTATTATATATAACGTCCAGACTCTTAATTAACAATGATCAAAATCAGCTTCAAGCAGGGAACGCTTCTTATAGAGGGCAATGTAAGGGTTCCCAATGCAGTCTGGGACGAAAGGAGCGAAAGTTTCAGGGCTCTTGCCCTGTATTACAGGGATATAAAAAATTATCTTAAGAATTCTAAAATTTCGTATAAAGATGAAGTGCTTGATCTTCTCCCCTGTCCTGATCTGGCAGCAGCATATGAAGCTTCAGGAAAGAAACTAAAGTTAAGGGATTACCAGGCTGAGGCTCTTGTGTCCTGGGGAGAGAACGATAGATGGGGAGTGCTTGTCCTGCCGACAGGAAGCGGAAAAACCCTTGTTGGAATCCGGGCAATTGCAGGCTGCAATACTCCTGCCCTTGTGGTTGTCCCGACACTTGACCTGCTTGAACAGTGGAAAAGACAGCTTGAGGATGCCTTTTCCATGGAAATCGGAAAGCTTGGGGGCGGGGAAAAGAAAATTCTTCCTGTAACCGTTTCCACATATGATTCTGCTTATATTCACGCCGAAACCCTCGGGAACAGGTTCGGCCTTCTTATTTTTGACGAAGTCCACCACTTGCCTGCAGCTGGATACAGAAGCATTGCCGAGTTCTCCGCAGCGCCTTACAGGCTTGGGCTGACAGCCACTTACGAGCGGGAAGATGAGTTACATTCGGAGCTGAACAGGCTTGTAGGGGGAAAAGTATACGAAAAGCACATCTCGGAGCTTGCAGGCAGTCACCTTGCCCCTTACAGGATCGAACGGGTAGCTGCTGCACTTACGGAAGAGGAACGGAAAGAGTATGACAGATACTATTCCGTCTATATCGATTATCTCAGGAAAACCGGGATGGTGATCCGGGGGCCAAGGGATTTTCAGAAACTGGTCATGAAAAGCGGGAGAGACCCTGAAGCCAGGAAAGCCCTTCTTGCAAGAAACGCAGCAAGAGACCTTGCTTTCAACACTAGCTCAAAAATTGAAAAGTTAAAAGAAATCCTGAACTCACACCGGGAAGACAGGATCTTTATTTTTACGGAACATAACCGGCTTGTCCACCGGATCTCCAGGGAATTTCTTATCCCTGCGATTACTTACAGGACGCCTGCTAAAGAAAGGAATTCTATCCTCGAGAAATTCAGGAAAGGAAAATACAGGGCTGTGGTCACCTCAAAGGTGCTTGATGAGGGCATTGACGTTCCTGAAGCAAACATAGGGATTATAGCAAGCGGGACAGGAAGCAAATTGGCGTATATCCAGCGCCTCGGAAGGATCCTCAGGAAAAAAGAAGGGAAAGAAGCCATACTTTATGAGATTATAACCGAAGAGACGACTGAAGCCGGAACTGCCAGAAGAAGAAAGGAAGCTATTTCAACCCGAAAAGGGGCTGGAAAAACAGGAAAAGAAAGCCGGATGAGGAAAGAAAAAAGCCCAGGAGGCGGCTCACCTGCTCACATCTGACCTGCTTGTAACCCGCATTTCCGGAGGGAAAATAAAGCCTGTGTACGCAGCTTTTGATCCCGAAAACCTGGAGCTTGCAGGGCTCCTGATAGAAACCTTCGAGCAGCATATCGGAAAAACCTATGGGGATCTTCTGGCTGAGCTTGAGGGCTATGAGGAAATGAATTATCGCTTTATCAGAGGGCTCTCCCAGCTGCTTGAAAGGCGCACCGTGATAGAAACGGATTCAGCCGTTGACCCCTCTCTGGCCAGGGAAACGGTTTTTGAAGCCTGCGGAGGTATGGCCCTTTCTCCTGCCGAGAGAAAAGAGGTTCTGCAAAAAGCCGCAAAAAAATTTTCAATTTCGGTCAGGGAACTTGAAAAGGCACTCTGGGCTGACCTTGAGGAGAATCAGGTTGTCAAAAGTTTTCTTCCCCTTTCACCCGTAGAACTCATCCGGCAATATAATATTTCCCTGACCCAGACCCTGCTTTTCCGTGCAGTTGACCTTGATATCTGGACAAAAGGCGACTTTCAAAAGCTGCTCTGGAAAATCCTTCGTTCGGGGCTTATGTATTCCCTGGAGGATACTGAAGAGGCAAAAAGCAAAAATGATAGAGAAAAAGAAGAGCTCCAGGAAAAGCCTGAAGAAAAGTACGAAGGAAAGCCCGGTGAGTTAAAAGCCGTCCACCTGCATCTTGACGGGCCTGCCTCTCTTTTTCGAATCTCGGAACGCTATGGCAACTCCTTTGCAAAAATCTTTCCCGCCCTGCTGAGGTCAAAAGGCTGGAGGCTTAAGGCAGGCATTCTTCACAAAGGTTACCAGGGAAAGCGCATTCTGGAGTTCACCCTTGACGATTCGGAAGAGGCTTTCAAATTAACACCTGAAGCAGCCCTGTACCCGGAGACCCTCTCCCCGGAACTTCAAATTAAAGAAGGGAAGGGAGGATATGAAACTGGGAAAGAGAGAATTGGAAGAGCTGAGATCGGAAAAGGAGAAGAAAGGAAAAGAGCAGAAGAAGCGGTCGAATTTCTGGAAAAGGAAGCAGGTATTCGGGAAATCGATGCCGAAGAAGCGGCTTACGACAGCACGCTTGAGCAGATGTTTGGCAGCCTCAGTTTGGGGAGCTGGAAGATAAAAAGGGAACCTACAATTCTCAAAGCCGGAAAACATGCTTTCGTCCCGGATTTTGCCCTTCAGAGGAACGGCATAAAGGTATATCTGGAAATCGTAGGCTTCTGGACCCCGGAATACCTTGAAAAGAAGATTGAAAAACTCAAGCAGGTAAAAGAGCCTGTAATTCTCCTGATTGACAGAAAACTCAAATGTTCTGAAAAAGATTTTCCTTCGCAGGAAGTAATCTTCTTTGACAAAAAAATCCCGGCAAACGAAGTCATGCAGATCCTCAGAAGGTACGAGGAAAAAAAGCTTTCCGAAGACCGGTCAAGACTGGAGAAAATGGAATTTCCGCTTTCAGGAGAGCTTATAAGTCTTGAAGAAATTGCAGCCGGAAAAGGAGTCCTGCCAGACGCCTTAAAAGAAGTAATTGCAGACAGGCTTTCAAGAGCCGGAGAACCGGAAAAAGCCGGGGAATTGCAGAAAGCCGGAGAGCTCGAAAAATATCAGGATTACGTGCTTCTTGAAAATTACTTGATTAACAGGCAGCTGCTGGAAAAAATTGATCTGGAACTCGAAAAAACAGGGGTAGTAGAAACATATGCCGATGCAGTAAAAGTTTTTGAAACTTTCGGGCTTGACCGCAGCCTTTACTATCCTGTGCTTGAACAACTGGGGTACAGGGTTATCTGGACAGGACTGAGTGAAGAGGATGCAAGGGTGAGGAAAGCAGGAGATTGAATAAATTTACAGGATGCTGAGTAAATTTTTAAATAAGAGCTGGACAGACTTTAACGGGTTAACTGAACTTCTTCTCACGTTCTATACTCCTCTAAACTCCATCCTTCAGGCTAATTCTGATTCCAGCTTACTCAGCGTATTCCACATTCTTTTTTACAGGCTTGAAAAGTTTCATGAACTCGTGCACGTCCTGAGGAAAATCCGTACTTACGGAAAGCCCGATTTCTTTTGCCTCGGCGGCTGAGAGGGGTGTGCTGTGGATCATTTCTCCGCTGACCATTTTTTCAACCACCTCATCAAGCCTGCTTTCCCCGGCGGGGCCTGGCTGGATTTTGCCTTCGAGCAGTTCTTTTGCGACTCCCCGGGTAAGTTTGAGGGCCTTTCTTGAGATATCGCTCATAACAAGGGTGGTATCATCGGCTTTTTCTTTTTTTGTTTCTGCGGCATAGATCCAGGAAGGGGCGGGGAACATCCCGCGCATAAAATCCCCGATCTGCGGATCGATAGGCCCGATAACGGCATCTTTATCCATCACGATTTCGTTTGCGGCAAGGGCTATAATTGTGCCCCCTGACATCGAATAGTGCGGGATAATAACCTTTGTGTTTTTCGGGTGCCGCCTGAGGGCACGGGCAATCTGGATGCTGGCATGGAGTTGCCCGCCGGGCGTGTGCAGGATCAACTCAAGCGGGTAATCCCTGTATTGCCTTATCCAGCGCAGGATCTGCTCGGCGTCTTCCTCATCTATGTACTGGTAGGCAGGCAGCCCGAAAACGGAGATTGCCTCCCGCCTGTGGATCATTGTGAGCACCTTGCAGCTGTGGCTTTTTTCCATAGCTTTCAGTTTTGCCATGCGCCGCAGTCGGATTTGCTTTAGCTGTGACTGCGGGTAGATTACTGCATAGAGAAACAGAAGTACAAACAAAAGAGACATCAAATCCCAGAGACTTATTGTCGTGCTGTCAACCGTAACCAGAATATTCCCCCGAAATCTCCCGCGGGCTGCTAAAGCTAACTGAAAGGCGAAATTAACCCCCGGGCTGAATCCCAATATAAATAGTCATGCAGGCTTTTAATTTTTAACGATCCGCCCTGCAGAAAAGGGCAACCTATAAGAAAAATGTAAAGACCCTGAAGAAGAAAGAGAAGAGAAGGAGAAGAAAAAAGCGATCTTAAAGGAAAATCGAACAGGCAAAGAGGAAAGTATTCGGAAGAAATACAGAAAGAGAAGAGAAAAAGAGATAGAAAAGAAAAATTTTGAAATTTACACAGCTTTATGCAGAAATCAGCCTGAGCCCGACTATTCCTGAGAAAATCAGCAGAATACAGAAAACTCTGGCGAGATCCAGAACCTCATTAAAGAGCAGGGCACCGAGAATAGTGGTGCCGATAACCCCGATTCCGGTCCAGACTGCATAGCCGGTTCCTATTGGCAGGGTCTTCAGGGCCTGGGATAGGAAGTAAAAGCTAAGGAACATGCAAATGACGGTAAAGATACTGGGATAAAGCCTCGTAAAACCTTCCGTGTATTTCAGCCCTATTGCCCAGGCTGCCTCAAAAAGACCAGCGATAAAGAGGAAGATCCATTCCATTTTTGTTCCACTCCGTGTTTATGTAAATTTTACGGGGTTTCTATGAAGAAGCAATTAAAAAATGTTACAAGCCTTCTTCTTCTTATAACCTTGCCCGCGAAAATTGTGAAAAGCCCATTCAGTTTTTCAAAAATACAATAGCGAATAGTAAAATTACAGCCAATAAACCAAAAAATCAGAAATCAAAACTAAAAATCTGAACTAAAAATTGTAACCAAAAATCAGAACCAGAAGTCCGAACTAAAAACCGCAACTAAGAACCTGAACTGAAAACCAGAAGAAGAAAACAATAAGCCTATAACCCATGTGGGATAATATTCAAGTATGGCAGCCCCGAAGTACCTGAAACGTTACTTCAAGGTGCAGAAAGATGAAATGCCTGCCCTCTTTAAGATAACCGAAAGAATTCCGGTCCAGTTTGATCCAGGCATGCAGCTTGAAGAACTCAGGAAAATTCATGGGAAAGAAATCGAAGAATACCGAAAACTCAGGGAAAATCTTGAAATCGAAGCTGCGGAAGCCCTTGCCTATAAGGATACGGCTGACAGGTTGACACTTTTTACTGAAAGCTTCCTGGAAGTTCCGAAAGCCAGCCCCTCCCTTCTTGACCTTAAGGTTGAAATCGTGGACAGGATGCTGGAGAAGTGCCAGTGCTGCGGGTGGCGCTGTGAAGTTAATAGGAAAACAGGTGAAAAAGGCTTCTGCAGGCTGACAGACCTTTCCAATTACGCCTCCGAGTTCCTGCATATGGGAGAAGAACCTGAGCTTGTGCCCTCTCACACGATCTTTTTTACGGGCTGTACCTTTGCCTGCGTATACTGCCAGAACTGGGATATTTCAACCTGCCCTGAGGCCGGAACCCGCATTGAGCCCAGAAAACTTGCAAAGTTGATCGACCTTCGGAGAATGCATGGGGCCAGGAACGTAAACTTCGTGACTCCGACTCCACACGCGCATACCGTGCTGAAAATCGTCAGGGAAATCGCTGTAAACACGCCTGTGATCTGGAATTCAAATATGTACCATTCCCCGGAAATTGCAGAAATCCTTGAAGGAGTTGTAGATGTCTACCTTGGGGATTTCAAGTACGGGAACAATGTATGCGCCCGGAAATACTCAAAAATTAAAAACTACCTGGAAATCGTGCAACCCAATTTCGAATTTGCCTACAAAACCGCAGAAGTCCTCCTTCGCCATCTGGTCCTTCCCGGCCACCTTGAGTGCTGCACGCGACCTATTGCGGAATGGGTAGCAAACAATATCCCGCAAATCAGGTTCAACCTCATGTTCCAGTACAGGCCATGCTACCGGGCTATGGAATATCCGGAACTTGGACGCCTCCTGACTCCGGAAGAAGAGGCCAGGGCGATCGAGATTGTAAGAGAGGCAGGTATTGAGGATTTGCTAACTTAATATCAAATGTAGATTGATTTGCTACTATAGAAAATGAAATAGTAAATTGCTTTTACTTTGAGATAATATTCAATAATTTATAAATTAATTATATATAACCTAACATTCAAATAACTGTCTATGGGGAGGGGTAGAGGAACTTTTAAATTAATACTGATAATTTTTATTTTTTATCTGGCAGTTCAGGGAAGCTCTGCGACAGCATTAGATAATGAAGAAGCAGGTTCAAATAACGCGAGTCCTGAAGCAATAGAAGGCACGATAACTGGCACGATAACTGGCACGATAAATAGCTCTACAGATAATACAGTAGATACTGGATCAGGCAGCAGACTGAATAATGAAAAAGATTATGAATGGATTCTTTTATTACCGATTTTTTATGGGAACCTTCTTTTTCTAAGCTGGATTTCACGCTTTTTTGACAAAATGAATTTTTGTTTTGTTCTCTTTGTGCTTACAGCACTTTTAGTGATCGTGATATTCTCGTTGCTCTATTCTCAGGCAGACCTGATAGAAACAAATAATTCCTCTAACTTTACATTCTATTCACAGGTTATCCGGGAAATAGGAGATGATTCCTCCATCTTTTCCGACTTTTTTTTGATAATTTCTATTATAGTTTCCATAATAATTTCTTTAATTATTATTACTGTTTTATACAGTGCACTTTTCAAAAAAAGAGATGATGAAAGTAATCTGAAAATAAACAAAGATAAAGTGACAGTAAATAAAGATAACGTGGTAATAGACAAAAATCGCGTAAAAATAGACGAAAACAGGGTGAAAATTGATAAAAAAGACTTCATAAGATATAAAAGTCGCGTGTTAATAGACGAAAATGAGCTAATAGTCAACCTTCACGATATAGTAAGAAATTTTCTTATAATTTTTCTGGGCCTCATGTGGCCTACAATGCTTCTTTATTTTCATCTAAAACATATAGATTATGTTACATTTTATGGGATAGATGATTTGGAATTCCCGGTTTACATAATAGTTGCATCATCTATTGGTATCCTCTCATATCTTTTCTTAAGTATTGAAGACGTC
Source organism: uncultured Methanosarcinales archaeon (assembly GCA_964610495.1). GTDB lineage: Archaea > Halobacteriota > Methanosarcinia > Methanosarcinales > Methanosarcinaceae > Methanosarcina. The sequence goes on along the minus strand of CAZSVY010000224.1, from coordinate 1,732 downwards.
TTTTGCCAGCTCATTCCGGAATATAAAAGGATAAGTATCGCCTGGTCATATCTCAGGAGGATTACAATCGCGCCTTTTATATCGTTAATAGGCTTTTATCTCCTTAATCAACTGCGAAACACAGGAGACGTAACTGATTTAAACCATTATTCCATATTCTTATTTTCTTTTTTTGCCGGGGTATTCACCAAAACTATAGAAGAATGGATTTATGCATGGGTTCAAAAACTTCTTCCAGGAGATAAAAAGAGCGAATTTGAAGCCAGGACTGAATACCAGATTAAAGAATCTGAGCTTGTCAAGAAACTCCGGTTTGACGAAGACCTGGTGTATGCGCTATACAATGCAAAAGTAAGGTCCATAGAAGAGCTTGCAGCATCTGAGCCTGAGAACCTGAAAAATCGATTAAATTTCGATTCCCGAAACCTGGGGGAACATATGGGACTTTTACTTACGGAGCAAAAAGAGAGATTTGACAGTTATTCCAAACAGCAGGTTAAAATGTATATTGACAGAGCTCAGACCTACATGAATATCGGTAGATCGGAATTTATCACAAAACTCAATATGGACAGGGACCTGGCATTCAAGCTTTACTATTTTGCCGGTATAAAGACCCTTGAAGACCTGAAAAACTGTAATCCAGCTAATGTATTTGAGAAAATCTGCGACCGCAAAAAAGAAGCAGAAGAACTAGTAGAAAGTAAAAAGATTAAGATTACAGAAGCTTATAAAGAATTGTGCGGATATTCGGAAGAGGATATTAAAAAACTCAAGAAAAAAGCAGACTGTATTTGTTATTTTGCCAGTATAAAAACCCTTGAAGACCTGAAAAACTGCGATCCAGCTGAAGTATTTGAGAAAATCTATGAATGTAAAAAAGAAGCAGAAGAACTGGCAAAAAGCAAAAATATTGATATTAAAGAACTTTACAAAATATTATGTGGAGGTTCAGAAGAGGATATTAAAAAATTCAGTAAAAAAATAGAAGATTTATCAGGGGAAAAAACTGAAACTGAAAAACAAGATAGTCGCCCTGGATCCGGAGATACGACCAAAGATATTATGTAATCAGGAAAGAAAGCATTAAATGATATAAAAATTAAAAATAAGGAGGGAAATCGCTCAGATAAAAAACCAAAATCGTAAAGAAGGAGATTCTGACCTTCATGGTTCAGCCGCTTAAGTCCGGAAATTATTATGGTTAAATTCGTAATGTATTGATATTTAAGCCCGGGACATTATTGCATGGTACTTATATTCATAATACATTGATTGTACATAGCGCATTTCAAAACCGTGTTTATTTGCGATTTCTTGGATTTTATAAGGATTATGGGAAAAACCATAAACATTTCTTGGACGGTTTTTTAAGGTCGCGAATACCGAATTACGGAAATCGCAACCTACTCTGTATAAGGCTTTCAAGATTCCCGCGTTAGGTGCAAATACCCCTAATTTCCATAATGGATACAGGCGGGGGTCCAGTATGTCAAAAAAAACTATTTTGCCCCCTCTATTCAGATGTTTTGATGCATTAGCAATAAAGGCGTCAATTTCTTGAAACGTTAAGTACTGGATTACTCCGGCTGCGGTTATCCGATCAAAAGAAGTATCCAGTTTCTCCCAGAGGGTTTCATGGTTAGCAAGAATCAGGTCAATATTAGTGCATTTTCTTTCCCTGATCCTTTTACTCGCTTCGCCAAGCATGGATGGGGAAAAATCCACTCCT
>CAZSVY010000223.1:0-3732 GCA_964610495.1 uncultured Methanosarcinales archaeon | reverse complement strand
AAAAGGAATGGAATTTTTTCGGGAAAAAAGGAGCAAAGTATGAAAGAACTCGAGAACCGGCTTAAAGCGAAAACTTTAATCCTTACCCACGGGGATTCGGATGGGATCTGCTCGGGTGCGATTGCAAAAACCGCTTATCCGGATGCTTATGTGTATTTTACAAGCCCGGTTAGCCTTCTTGACAAATTAAGGCTTATAGAGGATGTAAAAACCCTTATTATCTGCGATATTGCAATCGATGAGAGGAACTGCTCCGAGCTGCACGCAGTACTTAACGGATTTGCGAAAAAATGTAATCTTTACTATATTGACCATCACCCTCTTCCGAAAAGCTGTGGAAAAGAAAACTGGTTCTATCATGAGCTTGGAGCCTGCTCTTCAGAGCTAACCTACAGGGTCTTTGAGAAGCGCCTGAACAGGGACATGCGGAGGATAGCAATTTACGGAGCGATAGGGGATTTCTGCGACAACACGGCGCATGTAAAGAGCTGGGTCAGAGATTGGGACAAAAGGAACCTTTATTTCCAGGCCGGAACTCTGACCCAGGCTGTCCTGTATAAGGGAAAGGAGTACGAATTCAAGAGAAACCTGATCGAACCCCTCTCAAAGGATATTATTCCTTCAAACATTCCTCAACTGCTTGAACTTGCCAGGGAAGCCGCTATCAACGAGGAAAAAATAAGGCTTTTTGTTAAAGAAAATGTGAAAGTCCTGAAAAACAGTGCGTATATTGTAAATACAAATAATTCCATTTCAAAGGCAGCGATCTACGCAGCCTCCTACGGCAGGCGGGAAGTAGGGATTGCAGCCGAATACCGTGAGAGAAAAGGGGCTTACGACCTGAGTATTCGCTCCAGGGGGGAAGTCGACGTAGACCGGCTTCTCCGTTCAGTCGCCCCGAGATTCGGAGGAAGCGGAGGGGGACACCCTCTTGCGGCAGGCGCTCGGATCCCCGAAAATTTCCTTGATGCATTCCTCAGGGCTTTTGATAAGAAACTCGGGGAGGCACAGGAGATAAAAACAATGGAAGGCAGCAACCGGAAAGATGTATGACCACGCCTTTATGTCGTTTTCGATCAAACCTTTTTAAAAAAGGTTTGGAGGTAAAAAACAATGGAAACCAGTAAGACTGCAGCTGAAAGCGGAGTAAGCTTTGAGATCATCTTTGTGGGCCGCTCAAACGTGGGAAAATCTTCCCTTTTAAAGGAGCTCTTCGGGGCGAAAGTAAGGGTTGGGAGACGCCCTGGCGTTACCCTGCGTCCCAGACATGCCCAGGCATCGGACCTTCTTATCACGGATATGCCTGGATTCGGCTTCATGAGCGGAGTGAAAGACCGGAAACAGGACATCGTAAAAGACCAGACAGTACGCTATATTGAAAAGAATGCCGAAAGGATCAAAATCGGAGTTCTCGTAATAGACGGCCCGACTTTCCCTCAAATCGTTGACCGCTGGGACTTGAGGGACCAGATCCCGGTAGATGTAGAGATGTTCGATTTCCTGAGGGAGGTAGGGATTGACACTATTGTTGTTTCAAACAAAATGGACAAAGTAAAAGAAAACGAGTACGACCCTCTCCTTGACGAGATTGCAGTCCGTCTCGGGCTTGAGCCGCCCTGGCAGAACTGGAAGCATATTATAGCCCCCATTAGCGCAAAAAAAGGAGATCTGAAAGCTTTAAAAGGGTTGCTTCGGGACAGGCTGCACGAAATGAAAAGAGATGACCTGTTCAAGTACGTTTGATTCCGATTTTCAAGCAGGCCAGTTTATTGCTTTATTTCAATCGTTTTAAAAAATAGTAAGGATAGAGCCATTAGAATCTTCAGACTATTCAGAGGTTTCGGATCAACCCAGGGACTGGAGCTGTTAACAGAGGCTCTAAAGCGATTTTAGAACATTTAAAGCTGTTTACAGCCTTTTCAACTGCTGGCTGTATACCTTTCCGATCCGCTGGATTGTATCGGCTTCTTCGGGGTCTTTATCGTCCCGGATGCGGATAAAGCGCGGGAAACGCAGCGCAAAGCCTGAGTCATAATTGGGGCTTTTCTGGATTTCTTCAAAAGCAATTTCAAGGACTATTTTCGGCCTGATTGCAAATACTCCACCTGCTTCTCCGCCTTCCATGAGTCCGGAAAGCATCTCTGTGAGTTCCTTTAGCTGATCGTCAGTCAGGCCGGTACCCACTTTGCCGACCTGGAGAAAACGGCCTGTCTCGGGGTCATAACAGGCAACCGTATAAGAGCCTATGAGGTTTGCACGTCTGCCAAAGCCCCATTCGGCTCCCACAATTACAAGATCAAGGGTTTCCATAAGAGGCTTCTTCTTAAGCCAGTTTTTGCCGCGCTTGCCAGGGGAATAAAACGAGTTCGGGTTTTTGACCATGAGGCCCTCGTGCCCGGCTTTTAAGGCTTCCTTGTAGATCTGTTCTATAAGCTCGAGGTCTCCGGTTATCACCTGTTTGTCCACGCAGATGGATTTCGAATCCTCAGTCGACCTTTCAACGCAGGATTCAAGCGCTTTTCGCCGCTCAATCAGAGGCAGGTCGATCAGCGTTTTGCCGTTTAAGTACATGATGTCAAAAAGGTTGAGCTGAATAGGGATGCCAAGGGCTTTTTCCTCCACGTCGTACTTGCGTCGGAAACGTTTAAGGATTTCCTGAAATGCCCTGGGCTTACCGTTTTCGTCCACTGCGACGGCTTCCCCATCAAGGATTGCCGATTCGGCTTTTACATGTTTGCGGACTATTTCTACAAGGTCAGGAAGGGAATTTGTGACATTTTCAAGCTTTCGTGAAAAAAGCGCAACCGAATTTCCAGCCTTATGGATCTGGACTCGTGCCCCATCGAATTTCCATTCGATTGCGGCCTCCTTCATTTCCTTGATATCGGCATTTATGTCAGGGCTGATCTGCGAGAGCATCATCTTGATAGGGCGGTTGATTTCAATTCCGAGGTGTTCCAGGGCTTCCTTTCCGCCTTCTTTGGCAGTTGCAGCGACTATTCCGAGGTCGTTTGTAACCATAAAGGCGTGTTCGACCACATCCGCAGGCACGGAAAAAGCTTTTGCAATTGCGTCTCTTACAACGCCTTCGCCAACCCCTATTCTGAGTTCCTCGAGAGCAAGCCTGGAAATATACTTTGCTTCCCTCGGGGTTGAGGAATTGAAGAGAAACTGAAGGTTTTTTATCTTAATATCCTGCGAGCCTTTCCCCGAGGCTTCGGAGGCGATCTTGAAGCGTTTATAAACCTCCGTTATTGAGAGTTCGGGCTGTTCTTCGAGGAAAGAAGAGAAAGTAACCTGATTTTTCCTTTTTTCCTTAAGAATAAGCAGGGCTGTGTCCCCGATATCTCCAGTAGTCCGGATAAGAGATTCTATGCTCTTTACAGCCATTCCCGAGGCTCTGGAGAGGGCAACATACAGCAGGCTCGTGCCAATTCCCAATTGTTCTCCACTCCAGGAAGGAAAAACCTCACTCATAATAAAATGAGTTGCAATGGGCAGCTCTTCTACATCAACCTTTTTAAGAAGGTCGGCAACCCGGTTTGTAGTATCAATAGTACTCGAGATTTTTTCAATCGCCTGGCAGGTTTCTGAAAATTCCCTGAAACTTGTCATGATCCACGCAGCTTTTTAATTTTATTTTTTCGAATCCGGGCAAAACCTGATCTTAACCTATCAGTTCCCGTAAATTGCGATCAGATCGCTAAGAATCGCACTTGCGGTCTCGATCGG
>CAZSVY010000222.1:0-5218 GCA_964610495.1 uncultured Methanosarcinales archaeon | reverse complement strand
TGGAGTTTCATTTTTGTGATTATAATTTCGGGTGTAAATGGTGTAAATATTACAGTTAATTTACTCAAAACTCTACAACTGCCGCCATCAAGAAGAAGCTGTACCTTTGTTTTTCTTCCGGGTCGCATATGCCCGCGGTATTTCTAACTGACTTCATTGTCTGGCCGCAGCAGACACACACGGCAAACTGCACTCTGATTTGCAAAACAGCCCTCTTAAGCTCGTTTCAGTATCTTTATTTATAAATTAGCCCTCTTGAGCGAGCGAAGTGAGCGAAAAGGGCAGCGCACTGCAGAGCCACAACTCTGCCGAGGCGCAATTCGGGTGCGAAAAGGCAGCGTATTGCCTAGTTTTGGAGCACATTTCGGACCGTCCTCCCGAGACGGGACTCGGGCGAGACGGAATTCGGGCTTCAGAGCCGCAACTCTGCCGAAAAAGGATTCTATATAATCAATGATCCTGTTTTCGAAAGAAGGATAAGGGAAATCCTTGTCGGTGGAAGAGAGTGAATGGAATGTGTTTAAGATTTCTTTATCAGTATTATATAATGCCGTTAGTAAAAGAATTGACCGCTTTAAGGATCAAAACTCCAGCAGTTGCGTAAATTATTAAAAGATACCAGGGCAAAATACTATTTTTTTCTTCGTCTTTCAGGAACAGATAGAATACAAAAACCAGTAAAGGGGCATATTTCGATGCAGAGTCGAGTTGAACATGGATTATATTCTCTGGTATGGTTATAAGTACTAGTGTGCAGGCTGCAGCGACTATCGATAACTTTACATCATCGGCCAGAGACATTATGTTAAATAACCCTTAATATCGTATAATCTTTTGTTTTTATACAAATAATTTTATTAATTTATACTAAAATTAATCCTGAAGAATTAATTCTCCAACGTTTTTAATAGCATAAAATGAGCTCATAATTCTTCGTATGCGGAAAGGTCAGAAAAGAAAAGTCAAAATAAGAGAAATTAAGAGAACCTTGTGATATTCAAAAAAAGGAATTTAAAAAAGGAATTAAAAAGATCCAGGCGTCAAAGTGCCAGAGTTAATTCTGGATTAAATTTTCTGCTCAGCCCGTCCCCCGTAGATGAAGAACATTCTCTGACTTGCGTTTTCGGAACAAAGTATAAGCTGTCCGTTCTCAAGAGTTGCTGAATTTACATTGCTTAAAAGCGACAGGTATTCGCTGTCCATAGATTCAGGGCCACACGCAATAAGCGTCATTACAGGCGGATCGAGAGTGAGATTGTTTCCATCCAGGGCATAATTCCCGCTGCCGCCGTTGCAATCAGCTTTGATATAATATCTGCCGTCAGGGAAGAAAGCAAGTGTGTAATTCTCAGGATCCGGCACTACAGTTTTATTTTCAGGGTCGCCGGACTGCTGGAAACCTGTCCACTGCCATTCAATATTTGTAAGATTATCAGCCGAAATTACGCCGGAATTTGCCGGGGTCGCAGCAGGCTCAGGAGAAGTATCTCCCTGCTCGGCACAGCCTTGCGAAAACGACATCATGATTATGATTATAACAGTAAAGAATAAAGAAATCAGGTCTAAGGGCTTATTTTTTATTTTTATTCTCAATTTCATTACATTCCTCCCAGCTTAACTCTGTAATCCAATGAATCCTGATATATCCCTTAATCCAATGAATTTTGGTATATTCCTTAATCCAATGCATCTTTTTGATATATCCTTTATTTAAACTTCAATTTGATTTGCAGTCATCGGAATTATTAAGTGAGATATATAAATCGAAATTTATAATAGCTGATTTGAGTTCAGAAAGCCAGATTCCTATGTTTCTTTAATCGACCAGGCTAACCTTATTGATAACAAAATAAATGCTTGAATTCTGGAGGTAAGAATGAAAATAAGCGCACGCAATGTGCTGAAAGGCAGGGTAAAAAGAATAGTACACGGATCGGTTAACTCCGAAGTAGTAGTTGAGCTTCCGGGTGGTATGGAAATTACTTCCATTATCACAAAAAACTCGGTAGAAAACCTGGATCTGAAAGAAGGGCGTGAGGTATACGCAGTAATTAAAGCCACAAGCGTGATGTTAGCTTCTGACTGACCGTTCGGGTTTCAGTACTGCACAATCGCAAACCCTCATCAGGGCTCTTGTAACCAGGAAAGCAGGTTATTACTATCTCAAATCAATAGATTGTTACTATTTCAGACGGATTCTTGAGAACTTTACCCTGACAGAACAAGTTTAACATTGGGAATTCGTAGAAAAGCAAATTTAAAAAGCCAGATAAGATCTAAAGAGTTAGATCATCCTTAAAAGCCAGATCATCCTGAGAATCACCTTAAAAATTGCATAATTGAGCAAAGGAGGAGTCATTTTGCCAAAAGAAGACAAAGAACCATCTTTCCAGCCTGAACCGATACCTGAACCTGAGCCTGAACCTGTTCTTCCACCTGAGCCGATACCTCATCCGGAGCCGGAAATTGAGCACGACAAGAAACCAAAGAAAATAAAATAACTCCAGGTTGAAGTACGGCAGCTATGATCTCGAAAATTTACATAGCTCACTCCGAGCAGGACGAGCCCCTTGCCCAGGAACTGGCCAGGGCGCTCTGGGCCGTGGAACTGGAAAGCTTTTCATCCCTCTACAGGAAGGCTCGAATTCTTTCCCTGGGCGAAAGGATACGTTTTGGTATTCGCCAGTCCGACTGCTTTATCCCGATTCTCACACCGGAAGGTGCAGGGTCGCCGGAAGTGAATCAGGAGATCGGCCTTGCGGTCGGAGCCGACCAGCTTGTAATTCCTCTGGTAGAGAGAGGAGTTGAACTGCCTATCCTGATACATCACCTCCAGCCCATTGTATTTTCTCCTGAGGCCTATGAAGATGCTCTTGGGAAATTGATACAGAACCTTCGACAGCTGACCAGGCTTGATTGGCTGAAGATAAAGTGCCCCTATTGCGGGGAGGAAATGACGCAGTACATCTCACCCCAGGAAGAAGTTGAGAGAGCGCTTCTCGCAGGGACACACCTTGAGACAAAGTGCAGTTATTGCCAGAAAAACCTTCATCTGGACCCAAGAACCTTCAGGCCTGTGCTCTGACCATGGATTAGCAATCGGATTGAAAATGGAGAAGAGGTTGAATTGATGGGAAGAAAAGTCACAAACGAGATAAAAGATGAGCCAGGAGAGCCAATGGTAGCTCGATCCAAAATGGGTGAAGCGGCTGTAAGTGAATTAGAAGTCAAAGGAATCGAAAATCTCACCCCGACGGAGAAGAAACACCTGCTTCTGCAACTTGCCCGCGATAGAGTTAAGGATAGTTCTGCAGGCCCATGGGAAATCGTTGACGTCTTCAGGGAGGAATGGAGAGCCGTCAAAGATACACTGGCTCAACCCGTAGAAATCGATTTAAAGGATACAGGAAGGGACTCCCTCTTTCGGGTACTGCTGGATATAACACAGCTAGAAAGACAACTCGAAACACAGGAACAGGAATAACACTTTTTAAACCTAAAGTTTAAATTTAAGGCTGCTTCATTTTTAAATCATTTTTATACTATGCTGGATTTCTACCACATTTTCAGCGCAATATAAGAAAGGTAATAGAAAGATAATAGAAAGATAATAGAAAGGTGATAGAGAGAAAAGAAGACAAAAGAGAAAAGAAAACAAAAAATGCAGGAGAAAAGTAGCAGGAGAAAAGTTGAGGTAAAAATAGCAACCTCAACAGGTCAATTAAAGATTATCAATGAAACCATAAGGCTCAATGCCGAATATATCAATACCTTTTAGGTTTGCGCTTCGCGTAACACTCCCTGCAATAGACCGGCCTGTCAGGGTCCGGTTTGAAAGGCACCTCTGTTTCTTCGCCGCAGTCTGAGCACTTTGTCTTGTGCATCGTCTGCGGTCCTCTACTATAGTCGCGTTCTCTACTGGAACCCCGATCCTTACCCTGGGAACCTCTTCTTTCCATTATGATTTCCCCTATATCATTTTCTGTTAAAGTTCATACTAAGAAATTATCAAATAATCCAAAAAGAACCTCATTTATGAACATGTTATTGTCTGGGGGTCTCGATGAACTAATTGAATTATTAATATCTGGTATGATGGTATTTATTTTTACTGCATTAAGCTTTATTAAGCTTTAACAATTTCTTACTTTTTGGGCCGAGCGCTCCGCAATTCATTCCTACCAGCCATGCGATTTTCCTCACATTAATATAACATTTGTCGCATTAAATCCCAGATAATAATCGGGTTTCCAGAAGTAATATTAAGAAGCTCCGACAAAAATTTATAACATTCTACTGCATTGTAATAATTTTTATTTTCGCTAGAATTCAGCATTGAAGCCGTCATAGAAATAGTATGGAACTCCGGTCAGGTATCGGGTTCCGGAAAAAGAAAGGAGTTTGTTAATCTCCCGATTTTTATTTCAAATGGGGAACAGCTTCTTCCCTCGAATTTATTTCTTCCTTTAATAAATTATCTAAAAGAGTTAATAAATTCATTCCCACGAACTCTTTCTTTAGATTCTATCACTATCCTGTATCCTACCATGTGAGAGAACTCAGGTATCTTAAGAGATCATGAGGATCTACTATTTTCTATAATGTTCCCCATTTGATGTTTATTCTCTTTACTTGCAGTTTATTTTTATTAGTCCCCTTTTCTTCCTCTACCTTCTTTCTTTCCCCTACCTCCTTTCTCCCCTCCTCTTTCTTCGATGTGTCCTGTCTCCCCTCTGAACTCTTTGCTGACATCTGCAGCGTTTTCATATTCCCTGTCCGGGATATCCTCAAGAATCTGTATCACTTCTTGAGGTGCCTTGTTATCTCTAGCTTTCTCAATAATTTCCTGCTTCCCTGCAGGATAATCCATACCCTTTAAAGCTTTCTGGGTTTCAATAGGAGGACTTCCAGCGCCTCTGTGGCTTATTCCTTCTCCTTCGCCTTCTCTTCCCGTATCTCCTTTGAATTCCTTGCTGACATCCGCAGCGTTGGTATATTCCTTATCTGGAAGCTCCTCAATATCCCTCATCACATCTTCACTGGCTTGATGTTTTTTGGCGTGCTGAATAAGTTTTTCCTTATTTGCAGGATAATCTATGTCTTTTAGAGCTTTCTGAACTTCAATAGGACTTGATTCCATAAATTTCCCCCACGTGGTTATTTTTCTTCAAATCCTTTGTTAACTTTGGCAAAACTGGTGTACACTTTATCCGGAAGA
>CAZSVY010000221.1:0-13994 GCA_964610495.1 uncultured Methanosarcinales archaeon | reverse complement strand
TCTTCGACAACGTTCAAAATCAGGTCGCCCTTGCATACAGGGCAGGCCAGAATGTCCATAAGATCTTTTTTCACCAAAATTCACCATTAAAGCCGCTTTCCGATAGGGGAAGAGAGAGTTTTACTTCTGGTCGGAATAATTATGTTTCTCACTTTTTCTTCATCCTGTGAGCTTCAACTTTATCCCGCTATTTACGGTATTCAATTCATCCTCCTATTTTAATGTAATCTATATATTTACAGGCACCTGTGATTTGAATTTTTTATCAGTCATATCAAATCATATTACATTATATATGAATTAAAATGGGGCTTTTTTAAAAAAGTTTATAAAACAATAAAATTTGATAATTCTGAAGGTTTTTTTAGATTAGCCGGTTTTTAGATCACATGGAACCTAATGTCAAGAAAAAGGGAATTCAATATCAGGAAATTGAGAATTTAACCGGGTTATTTACTTCACGAATACAGGTTTAAAAGTTAATTAATAGATCTGGAAATTCACTAACAGATTTAAAACTTAATATTCAAATCCGGAGATGGGAAACATAACTCCGGAGAGTTCAGGAAAATAAAGAAAAATTGTGGGATATGAGATGAAACAGGAAATATACGAGAAAAGCATTGACCCTGCAACCCGGATCATGCTCCAGAAAGCCGAGGTAGAAGGCATTGAAACTGCCTGGGACAGGTACGAGAAGCAACTACCCCAGTGCAGTTTCGGACAGCTCGGAATCTGCTGCCGAAATTGCAATATGGGCCCATGCAGGATAGATCCCTTCGGAGAAGGAGCTGATAGGGGAATCTGCGGGGCTACTGCAGATATTATAGTTGCAAGAAACCTCCTGAGAACAATTGCCGCAGGTGCAGCAGCTCACTCCGATCATGCAAGAGATGCAGTGCTGACCTTTAAGAAAATGAGCGAAGGAGAGGCTGGAAGTTACAGCATAAGAGACGAAGCAAAACTGTTATCCCTTGCATCGGAATATGGAATTTCCTCCGAAGAGGGAAGCCGGGAGGAAGTGGCAGCCAGACTCGCCGACGCCCTGCTTCTGGAATTTGGAAAACAGGAGGGGCCCATCCTGTGTACCAGAAGAGCTCCCGAGTCAAGGCTCAAACTCTGGGCCAAACTTGGAATAGAGCCCAGGGGAATTGACCGCGAAATCGTAGAATGCATGCACAGGACCCACATGGGTGTGGACAATAATGCGGTCCATATCCTGCTGCAAGGGCTGCGCACAGGACTTTCGGACGGCTGGGGAGGCTCAATGATCGCCACCGATATCCAGGATATACTCTTCGGAACCCCGCAGCCGAGAAGGAGCACCGTTAATCTGGGGGTGCTGTCCAGGGACAAGGTAAATGTAATTGTCCACGGGCACGAACCGATTCTTTCAGAAATGATCGTGGAAGCTGCAGAAGATCCCGAACTTCTTAAGCTTGCACAGGAAAAGGGTGCAGCAGGTATCAACGTTGCCGGGATTTGCTGCACTGGCAACGAAACCCTGATGCGACATGGGACTCCCATAGCAGGAAACTTCCTCCAGCAGGAACTGGCAGTAATTACAGGCGCTGTGGAAGCTATGGTTGTAGATGTCCAGTGTGTCATGCCGTCTCTTGGGGAGCTTACGGGCTGTTATCACACAAAGTTTATATCTACATCCCCAAAAGCCGATTTTCCCAATACCTTAAGAATGGAATTCCATGAAGACAGGGCTTATGAAACCGCAAAAGAAATCGTAAGGGCGGCCGTTGAAAACTTCCCTAACAGGGTCCCGGAAAAGGTTACTATACCTGAAGAAAAGCAGGAATGCATGGTTGGCTTCAGTGCCGAAGCTATCCTCGGTGCGCTTGGTGGAAGCCCTGATCCTCTTATTGAGGCAATAAAAAGCGGAGCAGTTCGGGGAATAGGGGCTGTTGTCGGCTGCAATAACGTAAAGGTAACGCACAATTCCGGGCACGTCAATCTTGTTAAAGAACTGATTAAAAACAACGTGCTTGTGGTTACAACCGGCTGCAACGCAATTGCCTGTGCCGAGGCAGGGCTGCTTTTGCCGGAAGCTTCCGAATTTGCAGGCGACGGGCTGAAAGCCGTTTGTAAGGCGCTTGGCGTACCCCCGGTCCTGCACATGGGTTCCTGTGTTGATATCAGCCGTATCCTTGTGCTTTCAGCTGCACTTGCAAACCGTCTGGGTGTGGATATAAGCGACCTCCCGGCAGCAGGAGCAGCTCCTGAATGGATGAGCGAAAAAGCAGTCAGTATCGGGACCTATGTGGTTTCATCAGGCGTATTTACCGTGCTCGGTACTGTTCCGGCTGTTCTTGGAAGCCAGGCCGTTACATCCCTCCTGACAGGAGGCTTAAACAATGTGGTCGGAGCAAGTTTCGCTGTTGAGCCCGATCCTTTCAAAGCCGCAGACCTGATGCTTGAGCACATTGACGGGAAAAGAAAGGCACTGGGCTTGATCTCAGAGAGATGATTATAATGAAAGACATAGTGATTCGGCCCGAACGCTGCCTGGGCTGTCGCTCCTGTGAGGTTGCCTGTGCCGTTGCACATTCCGAGAGCAAGAATCTCTTTTTGGCTATAGGAGAAAAACCGGCTCCGAAAAAACGCATCTGTCTGGATTATATCCCTGACCTTGGAATCTCTCTTCCCATTACCTGTCGCCACTGTAGGGATGCGCCCTGTGTTTCGGTTTGCCCTGCAAAAGCTCTTGACCAGGATGAAACTACCAGCACGGTAAGTCACAACCCTGAACGCTGTGTAGACTGCTGGACCTGTTCTACGGTATGTCCCCGTTTTATTTCTCTATACCAGTTGATTCTCGTTATGGGCTGCTGGACCAGTTCCATGTTATCACATCACGGAGTAATCAACAGGCAAGCTGAAGCAGGGATAAAATGTGATCTCTGCGAGGGCAGAGATTTGCCTGCCTGCGTTGAAGCCTGCCCGACACATGCCCTTATTTTCTCCGAGGTGGGAGAGAGGTAAAGTATGAAATATCCCTGAAACGCTCCGGAACTCTTAGAATAATCAAATTAGGTGGTGCATCTCGCCTCAGACAACAGGGCCTGTTGAGCCACCGCTTTCTTTCTGGATGATATTATATAAAGGAGTGTTGTCCTATTAAATAGAGAACTTAAAAAGAAAATGGGGATTCAGGCATGATCAGTAATGTTTACAGGAAGATAATGGTTGCAACCGACGGTTCGGAACCCGTCAGAAGAGCAGTCGAAACAGCAGTTGAAATCGCAAAAATAAGCGGAGCAAAACTGTATGCTGTGTATGTGATCGCCTATGGAGGACTTTCGATACCCTATCCCAAGGATGTAGGGTGGGAAAGGGCCACTTTAGAATACTTCAGGACCGAAGGCGAGGAGGCAACGGCTTATGTCGAAAATTCCGGGAAAGCTGAAAACGTCGAGGTCGAATCCGTAATCCTGGAAGGAAACCCTGCGGATGAGATTGTTGATTTTGCGGAAGAAAACGATATTGACCTTATCGTCATGGGTACACTGGGAAGAACCGGAATCCAGAGATTCCTCCTTGGAAGCGTGGCCGAAAATGTTGTAAGGCACGCAAAAAAAGCAGTACTTGTCGTAAGGGGAGAAACTGTCTAAAAAGGCAAATAAATATATAAACATTAAAATTTTTCAGGGCAGGAGTCCCAGATCTTTTCCGGATATATTGATTTACCTCTCTATACAAATAACTAGCAATGATAGACCTTTTAATCCGGGTGCTTGATTTTGCGCTTCCCGTACTTGCAATGATTTTTGTGGGGCTTGTAGGTACAGGTATACTTGTAGAACTGGGCCTGATGCAGAAATTTTCCAGGCTTGTAAGCCCTATTTTTGCCTACACTAACCTGCCCGACACCTGCGCTTCAGCCTTCCTGGTTTCAATAGGTTCTACAGTGGCTGCAAACAGCATGCTTTTCCAGGCAAAAAAAGAAAATTGCCTGGAAGATAGGGAGGTCTTACTATGTGCGATGATGAATGCTACGCCTGCTTATTTTCGGGAACTTTTCACCTACCAGATTCCGGTAGTCCTGCCTGCACTTGGCGTTGTAGTAGGGGGGTTTTACTCCCTTGTGTTCATTGTCACTGCAGTTTTCAAAATCCTGGTAGTTGCAATTGCAAGCAAGCTGTTCCTTAAAGGCAATTCCTGCAGAGCTCCTGAACCACAGGACCGGGAGAAAGTATCCTTAAAAACTGCAGTTGACCGGGCTTTCAGGAAAGAGTTCAGGGCTTTCTTAAAGATTGCAGGAGTTTACCTTATTGCAACTACCATTGTCTTCGCACTTCAGGAACAGGGAGCTTTCGAAATTTTCAGCGTGCTTCCCTTTGCGGAGCTTTTTAAAATCCCACCCGAATCAATTGTTCCGCTGACAAGCTACGTAGCTAGCCCTATCCTGGGAATCTCGCTTCTGGGCCCGATGATTCACTCAGGGGAGATCACAAATATACAGGCAATGATTGTGCTCATGCTTGGCAGCATGTTCATGCTTCCTATTTTTGCGCTTCGCAGCCAGCTCCCGAGCAAAGTAGCGATTTTCGGGACTCGACTGGGCCTTCAGATTGTCGTATACTCAACCGCAATAAGCATGCTTGTAAGACTCGCAATCCTGCTATTACTGTTAAGCGTTGCATAATAAAGGAATTGTCAATGCGGGAGTTATCAGTATATGAGCTATTGGCATCGGAATTGTAGGTAAAGAAATTATAGGTGCGGGAATTGTAGGCAAAGGAGTTGTCAAAAAGAAATTTCTTTAGAGAATAAGTGATATAAAAAATTAAAGAGATTATTTGAAAGGAAAGAAAAATAGAGGAAGAATAACTAAAGATTACTTGTGTAAACTTAACAAAGATATAAAAAACACAGTAGTGAACGGGGGTTTTTGGAGGAGGTTAAAATATGTTGGATATAATTATTGTCAATAATATTTGATTTTGAGCTTTACCCGTTCACTACCCCCTTCTGACGATTAAGCTGTATATAAGTGTTTTGGTGTGTCAAAAAGCAAATTCCTTTTTGTGTTAGAATCATCAGGAGTAGATCGTATTTTAAGGACTTTTTGTCCGCAGATAACTAATTAGAACAATACTAAAACAACACTAAAACAATACCAAAACAGTATTAAAACAGTATTAAAACAATGTTAAGACAGCACTAAGACAGTATTAAAACGACATAAAGCAGTATTAAATTTTGTTATTTCATTTATTCCATATAAAGGCTGAAATAATCTCAATCAGTAAATAAATTAAAACTTAGCGAAAAAGTAATTTATATAATAAGTATATATATCAATATGGGGATGGAGTGCATTTTCCGGAAAATGTAGACAGATAAAGAAGATGCCTGCGCAACGGAAAGTTTCCGGAAGTTTGAAATTGTACAATATAATGCAGAAATGATAATATTAAAATTTGCGATGTCAATACTGGGGGATTTTAATTTGGAAGGCAAAAATTATGAAAAGATAATGATTGCAACCGATGGTTCGAAACAGGTAAGAAAAGCAATTGAGGCCGGAATTGAGCTTGCTAAGCTCACCGGAGCAAAGCTCTATGCTGTATACATAATTGTCCCGGCAGGTTATTCTCCAAGAGATTTTGGGTGGGAGGAGTCACTGAGAGAATTCTTAGAAGGTGAAGCAAAAAAAGCCATTACTTCTGTCGAAGATGCCGGAAGAACCGCAGGCGTTGAGGTAGAACCCGTAATTCTTGAAGGTCACCCGGCCGACAAAATTCTGGAATTTGCAGAACAGGAAGGCGTAAACCTTATAGTTATGGGAACACTTGGAAGATCCGGGCTTGACAGGTTCCTGCTGGGGAGTGTAGCTGAGAAAGTAGTAAGGCATTCAAAAATACCGGTGATGGTCGTAAAAGGCGAGACTCCGAAATAAGGAACCCGGTAATTCGTTAAAATGAAATGTTTTAAATGAATTGTTTTGATGAATGCAATGTTATTAATTATTAAGAGATTAACATCAAAAAATTAATATTAAAAAACTGCTTAAAAAGCCAGTTCTCGAAAAATAAAAAAGGCCCTTCAAGAGCCCTTAACCTACTACACTCATATTCGAAACCCGAATAGAAGGTGTAATTATTCCTCCGACTTTCCTTACATCAAAGCCTGCCCCTGTGATTTGTTTTAGGAGCTCGAAAGCATTGCCCGAAATCATGAGAGACTTTACAGGCTTATCAAGAGCTCCATCTTTAATCGTGAAAGCATTTCTGGCTTCTACGGAGAAGTCTCCTGAAATTGAGTTTGCCGTGTGGGCACCGATTACTGTATTTACGAAAACCCCGGACCGGGTATCAGCAATAACGTCCATCTTAGGATAATCGATGATAAAGTTCCTTAGCCCTACTGAAGGGGGGCTTGTATAAGAAGACCTTGAGCCGTTTCCTGTGCTCTTCACGCCTGCTTTTCCTGCGGTATAACTGTCATAGAGATAAGTTTCAAGCACACCTTTCTCAATTACCGTGGTACGCTGCGAAGGAACACCCTCGTCGTCCGAAACCGAAGTCTCGATTCCTGCCTCAATCAGGCCGTCATCGTAGATATTGAGTTCCGGAACTGTCAGTTCCTCCCCGAGTTTATCTATCAAACCCGATCTTCCCTTCTGGATATTGTCGGCGTCAAGGGAAGGGGCAAGCGCTTCCTCAATAATATCTGATAAAGCAAACGGATGGAAAACCACATCAGTCTTTTGAGGTTCGATCTTTATTCCGCCATTAGACTTCAGCGCAAGCTCGGCTGCATTCTTTCCGAGAGCAAAGAAATCAATATCAAGAGAACGTGAAACCGCAAAATCATAGGCTGTTGAAGTCTGCCCGTTGACCGTAATGACGTCCACAAAACCGGAAACCGCTGTTGATTCTTCTTCGATTTCTATGCCATTAGTGTTCAGGATAAGTTGCCTGCCCTTTGCCCGGGTAAAGCCTCCTGAAGTCGGAAGCGTGCCTGGAACCTCCTTCGTGCCTTCAATGAGGGCCAGGGCATACTCAATACAGGCTTCAAGTTCCAGAGCTTTAACTTTTTTATCGAAGATGCCCGAGACCTTTGGATATTTTCCGTTCGAAGGAAGACTTACCCAATCAGGGTCGCTCTCCCTGACCCTGGCTTCGGCAACTGCAACCTCAACAGCATTTTCGATCTGGGCTGCCGAATTCGTACTGGCAAAACCAACGGCTCCGTTTACTATAGCCCGGATTCCTATGCCTTCCGAGAAACGGTCTTTAGCGTTTTCTATGGCATCCTTTTTGAAATTCACGCCTGTTGAGCGGTTTGCAGCGTAATAAATTTCAGCTTCTTCAGCCCCTGCTTTTTCTGCAAGCCTGAGGGCTTTTCTTGCAAGCTCATACATCTTCAGGCACCTCCCACAAGGGCTTTTGAGATAGCCAGGTGAGGAGAACCGTCTGATACGGATACAAGCTGCCCGGCTTTTCCGCATCTGCCTGCAGTCATTTTCAGGTCGTTGCCCACAAGAGCTATGTGATTGAGAATTTCAAGGGTTTTGCCGGAGAGAGAAACGTCCCGTATAAGCTCGGTGAGTTCTCCGTTCCTTATCAGATATCCTTTTTCGGCATTGAACTGGAAAATCCCTTCCCCGGTATTCACCTGTCCTCCTCTGGACCCTATGAGATACATCCCGTCCTTTACCTCTTCAAGCATCTCTTCAAACCTGGCATCCCCGTTATCTATGAAGGTATTGCTCATCCTGACAACAGGCATGGAATAGCCCTGAGCCCTGCAGTTCCCTGGAGTTCCCCCAAGTTTTGCTGCAGTTTCCCGGGAATGGAGATAGGAATTGAAGACTCCTTTCTTGATTATTTCTGTCCTTCTTGACTGTGCCCCTTCAGCATCAAAAGGATAGTACCCGAACTCGTGCAGGGTAGGGTCATCGATGATCGTAATAAGAGGAGATGCAATCTGCTCTCCGATCCGGTTTTCAAGGATGGAATCCCCTTCAAGGACAAGATCGGCCTCGGACGCGTGCCCAACGGCTTCGTGGGCAAAGACGCCAGCTAGCTCCTGGTCAAGAATCACAGGCATTTCTCCGCCTTTAGGGGTTTTCGCATTAAGAAGTTCGACTGCGGTATTTCCTGCCTTGCCGGCAAGTTCCAGGACGTTTTCTTTCTTAAAAAGCTCATACCCGTACCCAAAACGGCTTTCTCTGCCTGCCTGGTATACGCCATTCTCGGAAGCGACTGCAGAAACCGCAAAACCGACGTTCAGCAGTTCATAAGCCGATTCAATACCATCGGAACTCCTGTATTCGACTTTAAACTCGGATTCCAGGTACATTACTTTGGTACTGTTGACGCCCTTTACTTTTGCACTGGTTTCTATGCTCTTTAAAAGGTCAACTTTTTCCTCAATAGAAACGTCCCTTGGGTCGATCCTGATTTCAGGAAGATTCTTTGTTTCAGGAGGATTTACGGCCGCAAGTTCTACGTCTTCCTTGGGGGTACTGGCATTCATAGAAAAAGCAAGTTTTGAGGCAGCCTCGACACCCTGTCTAAGGTCAATGTCTCCTTCTACAGACGTATAGCCCCAGGAACCTCCACAAAGGGCCCTTACGCCGGCCCCCCGCGTGAAGTTTCTGGAAATTTCCTCGATCTTTCCGTTATCCAGAATAATAGAGGTGGAACTGCCCTCAATTACCCTGCAGTCATAAAATTTAATATCCTGCATAATATCTGTCATGATCAGTTCCTGCACCCAAAAAGATTCTTAGCCTGTACGGAAGCGGGTGAAACCTCAGGAATATCGAAGCTGAGTCTTGTAATGTTTCGGAGTTTTTCAATAATTGAGTTCTTTCTCGGACCGACAAGGCTGTGTTCCATTACCTCAGCAATAGTAGAGACAGGAATGATCTGAATTTTCTCCCTGTATGCCCTTTCGATAAGGACGTCTGCCTCATTTGCTTTCGGGATAATGACTTTCTTCATGCCGGCCTGGGCCGCAGCTTCGATCTTATAGGTAACTCCGCCTACAGGCAGGACATCTCCCCTGACCGAAAGGGAACCTGTCATAGCCACAGTCTGGTCCACAGGAATCTTTTCAATGGCAGATATGACAGCTGTTGCAATGGAAACCGATGCACTGTCTCCTTCCACGCCTTCGTAGGTTCCTACAAACTGGATATGGACATCATGCCTGGATATGTCCGTACCGGTCATGTTCTTAATTACAGCAGAGACGTTTTGCACCGCTTCCTTTGCAATCGTCTTGAGCTTACCTGTTGCTATAATTCGGCCTTCGGATCCGGAGATTGCAGGGGTGACTTCGGAAACGATAGGGAGTACAATTCCTGAGTCTCCGCCCATAACTGCAAGCCCGTTAACCCTGCCCACAGCAGAACCTCTTCTGAGGAAAGATTCGTATTCCTTGCGGTGTTCCAGGTAACTGTCTGCAAGCTGCTGTTCAATAGATCTTGCGATTCTCTTTGCCGCAAGTACGTGCTCTGCGGTTGTTACTTGAGCGCCTTCGGAATGGGCAATGTCTCCTGCCACGCGTACAAGCCCGCCAAGGTCACGAAGCTTCAGGGTAAGGTGCCCTTTCCTGCCTGCCCGCCTTCTGGCTTCCCGGATCACTTCTTCCACTGCACCTTCGTCAAAGTGAGGGATATGCCCGTCCCGAACAACTTCCTGGGCAACGAAGCGGACCATTTTCTTCCGGTTTTCAGGAGTATCTTCCATAGAGTCTTGCATGTAGACTTCGTAGCCGTAACCTTTTATTCTTGACCTGAGCGCAGGGTGCATCTTCTGCACAGCATCCAGGTTCCCTGCAGAGACCATAATAAAGTCGCAGGGCACAGGCTCGGTCTTGACAAGAGCGCCCGAACTTCTCTCGGACTGCCCGGTAATAGGGTACTCCTTTTCCTGGAGCGCAGTAAGGAGACTCTGCTGAGATTCCAGCCTGAGAGTATTGATTTCGTCAATAAAGAGCACACCTTTGTGGGCCTTGTGGATATCCCCGGCCTCTACCCTGTCGTGAGCAGGGGTCTCAAGCCCGCCTGACTGAAACGGGTCGTGCCTTACATCCCCAAGAAGAGCTCCTGCGTGAGCTCCTGTTGCATCGATGTAGGGTGCGTGCTCTTTGTCATAATTGGAAACCGCCATTTTCGGAATCATCATTTCTTCTTTAGGCAGGAACTGGCGGGTTAGCATGAGAATCATGATGCCTGCGATAATGCCCCAGAGCAACTGGGCAACAAAATAAGAGTAGATTATAATGCCCACAACAAAAAGCATCATGAGCATATTTCTGGCCTGGGCTTTCTTTCTGGCTTCCATTTTGTGAGCCATGACGATTTCTCTGCCCTTTCCGGCAGGAACCTCCCTGATTTTAGGGTTGTTCAGGTCTTCCATGTTAGGATATACAAGGATATCCTTGAGCTCTTCTTTAGGAAGAAGTTCTGCCATCGCTTTTGCAAGCAGGGATTTCCCTGTACCTGGGGTCCCTATCATCATGATGTGCCGTCTCTGGCTGGCTGCCTTTTTCACAACTTCTACGGCATGCTCCTGCCCCAGCACCTGGTCGATAAGAAGTTTAGGTACATCTATGTTAGAAGTGTTTTCAAATAGGAAACCGATGTCAACATCTTCATCCATGTCCTGAACGGACTCAGATTCGGCCTTAACCTGGTCGGATTCAGGCCCAGTCATACCCATACCGGACTCATCCTTCTTCTGGTCGGCCGCAGACTTGTCTACGTCCTGAACGGACTCGCCTATATTTTGGGCGGGTTCGTCCACCTTTCCCGAAGACTCGTCTATGTTCTGATTATTATTATACACCATGGTTAGCTCACATATTCGAACGTTATTGAATAGACGTTACTGATCGATATATATACTTGACGTTTTCGAAAAAATAACAGACTCAGTGATAAAATGATTGGCAAAAAGCGGATGTCACAATAACGACGAATACCTGAAGTTACTGTACCCCATCCATACTTCGGCTAATTATATAAACTTACTGTATATAAAATTAACCTACCACTGTATATACAGTATATAGAAACCTTTTGTTATATACTATTTGCTAATCGCGTATTTGACTCGAAAACGCAATAGAAATCAATTCTCAAATCAATGTTTAAGATAGTTTCAACTCTTTTATGATATCTCCCCTATATATACATTGAGCATTGTCCGCTAATTCAGAGCCAGTTCAGGGCTGGATCCGAGCAGTTCAAAGCTGTTTAAAAGCTGACCAGGAGTTGATTCAGAGCTCTACCCTTTCGGCTGCCCATAAACCGGTATCGACAGCTATTTAAAAAAACAAGAGGCATTTTTCTCTTATGTCCAGAAGCAAGGTAAGAAATCTTCTCCTACTGAAGCAAATTCACAGTGCCGTAGCCCAGCTAAAGAAAGGCAAACTGGAGAAAGCCCTTGAAACCCTAGATAAAGCCGAAGACTCGGCAAGGAAAGCAAAATCCACTGACGCCCTCTATTATATTCTTTTTACGCGCGGAGGCATCTTTTATACAGCCTCGAAGTACGATGAAGCCCTCGAAACCTATGAAAAGGCGCTCGATGCAGGTTCAGAACTTATTAAATCCGATCCTGAAAATATCGACTACCAGCACTATATGGGCACAACCCTGAGCAATACCGGAAACCTTCTTAAGAAGAAAGGCGAAAATTCAAGAGCTGCCGAATATTATACCCGTGCCCGTGAAACCTATGTAAACCTCCTGGCGAAAGAGCCCGGAAATGCAGTCTTCCGATCCTATGCCGGCGAGAACCTGAATAACTATGCAGCTCTCCTTACCAATACGGGCTCTTTTGAAGAAGCATGCGAAGTCCTCAGGCAGGCGATTGAGCTTTACGAAAAGCTCCTTGAAGAAAGGCCCGACAACCTGGGCTATCAGGCCGAACTCTCAGTCGCGCTCAGCCAGTTCGGAAACTGCCTCACCCGGCTGGGCCCGGAAAAACTCGGCGCTGCAAAGCCAAACCTTGAAAAAGCCCTCAGCATGCAGGAAAACCTTCTCACCCAGCAGCCTGAAAATGAGAATATCAAAGAAGCTATTGCCTTAACCCGTGAAAGGCTGGAAAAGCTGGAAGCACTGGAAAAGGTGGAAAAGCAGGAAAAGGTGGAAAAGCAGGAAAGGCTGGAGAATGTGAATAAGTCGGAAAATTCCGAACTTTAAAGGTTATCTTTCGAAAATAGAAGCATGTGCACATAAAGCAAAATCAGCAGGCCTGCTACAACCCCCCAGATGAACTGGAAAGTAAAGTACGAATAAATGACCAGCCCAAGCACGAAGAGGGTAATAGCAATGTTTGCAAGCCTGACCTTCCTTTTCATTCTCGGGTCGTGCGGAATCCCGGCTTCTTCTTCATTCCAGTCACATTCCGTGAAGTAACTTCTTTCCCGTTTCATCAGTAAATAAAGTCTCATGATCAGGATATCAATAACTATGCCCCAGAGAAGCTGGCCGATATAAAGGGTGTAAAAAAGGATAGCTGCGAGAAAGATACTCACAAGTAGGAGGTATGTTTTTTCGTGCTTGCGATATTTAGGAACGTCGATTCTATCCTTCCCCTGAATCCCTCTATCTTTTTCTTTCTCTACTCCCGTATCCACGTTATTTCCCTTTCCCCAAATACCTTTTTTAGAGATCAATAAGCATTAAAGTATTAGAAAACGTGGTTAAAGAAAGATATGAAACTTCGAACATCTATAATTTAGCTTTTAGTAATATATAAAGGAGTTGGAAGAAAAAGGTAATGACAGGAAAGAAAAAACATGGCCGAAACATAACCTATAAGACATCACAAGCCCGTCTTTTTATTATGCCTGCTGAGAAGTTGAGAGAAGAAGCAGTAAAATATTTCAATGAAGCCCTGGACCTGATGCAAAAAGGAAGCCTGGAAGAAGCCTTTGAATATCTCAAGAAAGCCGAAAGAATTGCACAGGAAGCAAAGGATGGAGCCATTCTGTTCCACACTTTAAAAGTAAGAGGCCAACTGTTACAGTCCCTGGGCAGGCTTGAAGAAGCCCTGGATACCTACACCTTTTCCTTAAGGATAAATGAAAAACTCCTCTCAAAAGAGCCGGAAAACAAACTTTACCTTGATACCCTCCTCATGAACCTGAACAACATCGGAAACCTTGGGAATATCTTTCGGAGAGCTGGCAACTTCCAATCCTCGCAAAAGTGCTATGAAATCGGCCTAGAAATCTGCCAGAAACGGCTTGATGCCAGGCCAGAGAGCGAATTTTATCAAATGTACGCAGGAAACACCCTCAACAACCTGGGAGAACTGCTCGCCGGAATGGGACAAACCGAAGAAGCAGAAGAAAATTACGAAAAAGCCCTCAAAATCCAGGAAAAGCTCCTTAAAAGTTACCCGGAAAACACGGAATATCTATCAGACGCAGTAATGATACTCAACAATCTCGGAACCCTGTTTTCTGAAAATGGGCAAAACGAAGAGGCAAAAGAGAACTTCAAAAAAGCGTTTGAGCTCCTTGAAATTCTGAGCGAAAAAGACCCTGAAAACAAAAAACTCAAGGAAGAACTCAGCCTCACGAGGGAAAATCTCGAAGCGCTCTGAAATCTAACCAAGGGCAGCCGTAATCAGCCTTATGAGCTCGAATTTGTCCACGCGCCTTCGGCGAGGCTTTTCCCTGTGTGCAAAGAAAAAGAAGCAAATCATTTCTCATTCTCGCACTTTTTGCTACAATTACAGCGTAAACACAATATTTAAGCCATTATGAATGCATTCTTTTACTATGTCAGGGCGTTTGAGAGATTCAGCAGCAGGTCACACTTGAGTGAGGTCTTAGAAATGAGGTCTTAGAGCTGATGAAAAGTACCAGAGGAAAGAAACATAAATAGATCTTGAAAAAGCTTAAAGCCCAACAAGAGGTGGATCAAGCAAGAATTTGTATAAAACGCACATTTTTTCTTTCAGGAACTCACTTGTAAAGGCCGCTCTCCTTCGTCGAGCGTGAAA
>CAZSVY010000220.1:0-8794 GCA_964610495.1 uncultured Methanosarcinales archaeon | reverse complement strand
GCTCCGGGAGTTCCTTTCATATTATGGGGCGGCCAGTCTCCAGACTTTATCTCTTCGGAGTTTTCATCATGCTCGTCTTCCAGAAGTAGAATAACTTTTATATCTTTTTCCGGGATCTCGTCAACCATTTTTGCTCCGCATCGCGTAAGTTCCCTAAAGGCCTCTCTCCCTTTTTCTTCATCGAAAGGCGCTGTACACCCTTTTACAATATTTGTTCGAAAACCCCTTTCGAGGAAACCCAGGCTATTAATGTATATACAGACCTCCTCAACCAGACCTGTCATGAATACTTCATCAATTCCCAGCTCTGCAGCTTTCAGTTCGAGTTCGGGATTCATAAAGGCATTGAGGTGATCTTTCGGAAGCCTGATTACACTGACTGTTCCCTCACTTACTACCTTTCTAATTAGCCCGGCTATTTTGTCGATGATTGCTTTTCCCATAGGGGCTACAAGTTTTCCTTCATATAACGTTCCTTTATATTCGTAGGTCTCAAACACAAAATCGTTAGTCATATCTATGATAACAAGAGCTTTCAAAGTTTCACCATTCCTTTTTGAGTCCCATTTCACATTTATCTTTTACCGGTCCTGCATTTAATTTATTGCATGAATTAGCATAGACCTGTTCCTGAGTTATTTTCAGTTTCAGCTGTTTTAATCTAGCTTGCTAAAACCTCGGAAATTCTTCGGTTCTGAAACTAACTGAGGCCTGGATTGCAAACGCAAAATCCAGCAAAGTATCCTTAGATAGAAATCTTTTTTATTTCCTGCAATAATCTTGAAATTTGCATTTCTCAGCAGTTTTATATATGTTCCAAAAAACCGTACATGCTTGAAGAAAGAATATAAGAGCGTAGCTCACTGGCTTTTTCTTATTTCTCCTTACCCCTCTTCAGTCCAGGTTTTCCTCTTCACAATATTATTTTTCAAGGAATCAAGTAGTATTCAGAATTTGCACGGCCTGAATAAATTTAGACATACAAATTTAGACTTATAAATTTAGATCGTGAATTATACTTAAACTCATGAATTTAATTCAGAACCTTGAATTAAATTCAGACTTATTCTTCCTTTGCAAGTTTATGTAATTCCTGAATTCTTAACTCGACAATATCCATTGCGTCTTCAAAGAGCTGCCTGTTGATCTCGATCCCGAAATACTTCTTGAGTTTTGCTTCGGGAGGCATTGTGGAACCTGCCGAAAGATAGGAGACATAGTTTTTGTTAAAAGTTTCGGGGTCTTCCCTGTACTGTTTGAAGAGGGCGAGAGTTATTGCTTTCGAAACCGCGTAATTGAAGGTATAGTAATTGCTTGTCAGGTAAATATGGTTGATATAAGTCCATTCCGCGGAATCTTCAGCGTAATACTCAACTGAAGGACTCCTGTATTCTTTAGAGAGATCGGTCCAGATTGCATTGAGTTCCGCTCCGGTTACCGTCTCTTTTTCTGCGCAGAGCCTGTGGGCTTTATATTCAAATTCCGTGATCAACGGCTGCCTGGTAAAGAAGTTCTGATAGTCATCGATCTGCTGGGAAAGTACGGCAACTGCGGTATCCCTATCCGAAGTTTCGACAATATGATCAACAAGGAGCTCTTCGTTGAAAGTGGAAGGGATCTCCATCTCGTAAATCGTACCTGAGCAGTAGAGATAATCCACGGAATTGCCCATGAGGTAAAAGTTAACGGCATGTCCCAGCTCATGTGTTAGAGTTTTCTGGTCCCTGAGAAGGCCGTCGTAGTTGATAAAGATCAGAGGCGGAGCTTTAAGGGCGCAGGAATCGGTACAGTAACCCCCTGGCTGTTTCCCGTGTTCAGGGTCAGGATATACATCTACGAAGTTGCCATTTACCATTTTTAAAAAGATTTCTTTAAAATTGGGGTTCATCCTGGAATAAGATTTCTGAATCTCCTTCAAAGCATCAATGTAGGCATACTTTTTGCCAGGTTGATCCGTCAACTGTAGCATAAGGTCGTATGGTTTGAGCGTTTCAAGCCCGAGTTTTTTTCTCCTGAACTCGTTATAGTCCTCAAATACCCCTTTTCTCTGCTTGAAAACCGCATTCATGTCATCAACCTGAATATGGGTAAGATAAAGATTATACAGGGTATAGTCATAGAAATCCGTGTATTTCAGCTCCCTTGCAACAAAATCGTCAATCCGGGCTTTTTGGGAATAGAGAGCTGCCATAGAATCGGATTCGTTTATCAGGTGGTAGAACCTCCGGTCATAACATCTTTTCCTGTTTTCCCGGCTAGGGTCAGTTGAAAGTAAAGTATTGTAGGACTGAGAATTGACGGAAAATTTCTCTCCGTTCTCAAGCGTTATCTCGCCTGCCCTTGTGACTTTATTCGTGATTTGCGAAAGCGCTTCAGTCTCCAGTTTCATGCGCTGGTTTTCGAGCTCTGCAAGATACATTGCCTGGGACTCATTCACTGGCCTGTGCTCGGCAAACCTGATGTAGTTAGCTTCAAGATAAGCTCTGTAGGCCTCAAGTTTGGGTTCTTCGGAAAAGAGCCTTTCCCATTCCTCCTTACCGAGCGAGGTCAATTTTACGGTTGCAAAAGCTCTGGCTTTCTTATATTCGGTAAGCAGATCCTGAGCGCTTCCAACAAGAGAAATAAAAAACGATTCGTTCACGTTTTTGCTGAGCTGAGTATATGCGTAAGTATACAGAACTTCAAGCGATTTTGAATAATCCTTTTCGCTCTCCAGATACCCAAGTACAGCAGGTCCGGACAGATTTTCAAATTTCGGGCGAAATGTTTCATTTATCTCCTGTGGCTTCTTTTTTAATCTTTCAAGCTCTTCCGAAGCGTCTTCCCTGCTGCTGAAAAGATATGTATCGTTCCATTCCGTCGTAACTTTATCGGGATCAAGCTCTTCCGACGTAGATTCCTCGTTTATGAATTCAGAGGAATTCCCTGTCTTTTCAGAAGCCCTGCCTTCCGGAAAAACTGCAAAAGACAGTAATGCCCCGAGA
Organism: uncultured Methanosarcinales archaeon; assembly: GCA_964610495.1. Lineage (GTDB taxonomy): Archaea > Halobacteriota > Methanosarcinia > Methanosarcinales > Methanosarcinaceae > Methanosarcina. The sequence goes on along the minus strand of CAZSVY010000220.1, from coordinate 5,810 downwards.
GCGAGGGGCCCTTTAAACATTCCTGAGGCTATGACCCTTTTAATCGATTTCAATTTCATAAGACCGCTACCCCTGATATGATATCAAATATCCATTTATTATATCAATTTCTTAGAACTCATTCAATTTTTTATGCAGAAATCCCATTTGTTTTATGCAAAATTACTATTATACCACATATAGTAATAGGTTGCCTTATATTAGTCGTAATCCGTTTTTATTTAGAAAAGAAGTCTCACTAACTGCGGCAATTGAAATTCTTAATCAGTTACGAGAGCTTTGAGGTTTAATGGAATGAAGATACTCAGGAGTACTGGTTAAAACGAAAAAAAGGAAAAACCTTTGCTACAGCAGCTTTTTGACAGCTGTCTGCATAAAAGGCTTACTCAGGCTAAAACCCTTTCCTCATAATTTAATACGCTCTCGATTTCTTTTTCCGGCATCAGTTCTTCAGGGATTTTCTTTGCATCGGTCTGAATACGGATTATGCGCTGCGGTAAAGGAATTTCTATACCGTATTCTTCCAGGGTCTGTTTTATATTCCATAGAATTCTGGTTTTTATCCCGAACCATTCATTCACAGGCGCCCAGATCCTGACAGTGATATTTACCGAACTGTCCCCAAGGTCGTTTACGAAAACCGAGGGAGAGGGGTTCAGGAGAGCAAAGGGTTCTTTGTCGATAAGTTCTTTGATAAGAAAAATTGCGGCATTGGCGTCGTCACTGTAACGGATTCTGATTGTATGTTCAAACCGCCTGACAGGATGTCCAACGATGTTTGTGATGTTTGTTGTAAAGACCTGCTGGTTGGGAAGGCGGACAAGGAGCCCGTCATAGGTCCTTATAAGTGTGGAAATTATGCGGATATCGGTCACATAACCTGAAATTCCGCTGATCTCAACCTGATCCCCGATTTTTATGGGTCTTTCGACCATGAGGAAAAAACCCGAAACCAGATTTCCCACAATGTTCTGGCTTGCAAAACCCAGCACAATACCTGCGACCCCTCCTGCCAGCAGGAATCCTGAAGGATCAAGTCCTATCAGAGGCAGGGCCGAGATAAAAACAATAATGAGTGTGCCGTAATAGAGGAATTTGAGGACAGTTTCGCCCACATCCTTACTGACTTTATCCTTCAGGGACCTGCGCAGGTAAAGTGTGAGAATTCGGGAAAAAAGGACCGAGAAAGACAGGATGAGTACAAATTTCAATAGATCCCCAAGGGTAACCGGAGCCTTTGAGGTATTGTACAGGACAAAATCGAGCAGGTTAATATCCATGATCAAAAGCCCCACCCCATGTAAAACTTAAGGGGTGCGAAACCAAGCTTCTGAAGGCTGTAGACCCCGAAAGCTTCTTTCCGGGCTTTAAAATCTCTCCGATGGCTGCTTTTTAGCTCCCCGCTGAGATGCTGCAGCTCAAAACCTGTTTCAGCCGTGTTTCTGTTGAGGATGTCCATGCGCGCTCGCATGAAAACATCGCCATCGTAGTAAAGTTTCATACCGTATGCACTGAAAACCACCTTTGAGATCGACGCCCAATCCGAAGAGGTATTCCGAAGGGTCAGTTCCATAATTCCCTCCTGCAGAGGATTAGGGGACGGAGAAATCGAATATATTCTGCTTTTCCAGTGCTTGCAGAGAACTCCGTTTGAAACCTCCCCATACAGGGTAAATTTCTGCCTTGCCAGGCTCAGCACATCCAGAAGCTGGAGATTTTTGTCTCCCTTATCCGAGATAAAAACGCCTATCTCTATCGGGAAAGTCAGGAAAATTCTTCTTTTTGCCCCTCCTGCAAGAAGCAGGGTTTTCTCAAACTCTATCAGTAGATTTGGGGTAATTTCTTTGGGAGTGTTTAAGGGCTCTACCGGATTTATAATCAGGCATTTTCCATCTCCAAGGATAATTTTCTCTACCTTATCTGTTCCAAGTGTCCTTCTGTACACCCAATGCTCTCCGGTGTTTTCAACGGAAATAGCAATTCCTTCCTGCTCCACTGAAAATGGGGGGTCATAATAGCCGTACATAATATCTCTGGAATTAACATTTTTGGTAATTGCCTGAATCTCTTAATATAGACTTATGACATTATAAAAATTTTCATGTTTAAAAACCTTTCCTGAGTAAAGAGAGGAAAATAGGCAGAAAGTCAGGAGAGAGGACAAAAGGACTGATAAAAAGAGGACAAAAAAGACTGTAAAAAAGAGAAAAATAGCCAGTTGAAGAGAGAACAAAAGGATGGATGAAAAAGAAAAGAAAAAAGATCTGGTGAAAGAGAGAACGTTGAGGGCACTGAAAAGGACGAAAGAGAAAGGAGGATGCCGGGAAAAAAGAAGATCAAACCCATCTTCTTTTCTTAAAATAGGCAAACATGCTGACTCCCAGAAGGGTCATTCCAAGCATTACTGCCGGATAACCCCAGCGCCATTTGAGTTCAGGCATGTATTCGAAATTCATTCCATAAACGCCTGCTATGAAAGTGAGGGGAATAAATATAGTTGCTATGACTGTCAGAACCTTCATAACGTCATTCATCCTGTAGCTTATGCTGGAGAGATAAATGTCAACCATTGAAGCCAAAATATCCCGGAAATCTTCGACTGAATCAATTACCTGGATGGTATGGTCATAGATGTCTCTCAGATAGATGCGGGTAGTCTCTTTAATAAGATCGGACTCGACCCTTTGCAGGCCATTTATTAGCTCCCGAAGAGGCCAGACGGATTTACGAAGGATAATCATATCCCTTTTATATTTCTGGATAGCCGTGAGGATTTCAGGCCTTGGCTGTATTACCAGCCCATCCTCAAGGTATTCGATTTCGTCCCCGAAATGCTCAAGAATCAAAAAGTAATTATCGACCACGGCGTCAATAAGGCTGTAGGCAAGATAATCCACTCCGTTTTTCCGCAGGCGAGAAGCCGGATTTTCAAACCTTTCCCGCACCGGGTCAAAAACATCCCCATGCCTTTCCTGAAAAGAGAGGATATAATTGGGGCCTATGATGATGCTTACCTGGTCTACAATAATCTCTTCTCTTTCCTTATCAAGGAGCATCATTTTTAAAACCGTATAAATATACGATTCGTAATCTTCAGTCTTGGGTCGCTGCCCTGTGTTGAGCACGTCTTCGAGGGTAAGGGGATGGATATCGAAATAGCCCCCGAGCTTTTCTATGACATCTATCCTATCCAGGCCATCCACATTTATCCATAAATTGATACCGGGCTGGCCCTTAAACTCAAGACACTCCTCAACCGTCTCCAGCTCTCTTTCTATAAGCTTTTCACTGTTATATGCCAGGACCCGGATTACTACCTTTTCGACCTTTTTTTCCCCTACATGGACAAGTGTTCCAGGTGCAAGCCCGGTTTTTGATCCTCTTCTTCCAAAAGTTCCCATGCGTATTTCTCTGCCTCACCTTCTAATAAAAATAGACTACTCAGTAATTAAAGCTTCATTGATTTAAGCCTGTGCACAACTTTTTGTCCGAATATCCTTATTAAGCTTTTGAAGCAGTTTGGCTTACTTTCAATGCAGCCGGATTCTCAACTTAAAATAAGCTTTTTATATGCTTGCAGATAAATATATGTATTATATATTTAATAGAATAATATGTTAAATATAATAATGGATTTCTTCCAAAAATTGGGGAACTTGGAAAGATCACCAGTTTTAGAACTGGGATATAGGGGTGATTAATATGGTTGAAACAGAGATTATGAATAGTTTATACGATATGGTCGATCAATTCATAGCATTTATTCCAACATTAGTAGCCATAATTCTTTTAATTATTATAGGAACAGTACTTGGAAAACTCCTTGGAAAAATAGGTGCGAAAATACTGGATAGAATAGGACTTGATGACCTGATTGACAGAACTGTGATAGGCGGTATGTTGAGAAGGGCACAGGTGAGTACTATCGGCTTTTTTGAAGCACTCATACGCTGGTTCGTCTACATTATCTTTGCCGTAATCATTCTGGACCTTCTGGATATTGAGGTTGTGAATGAGTTCGTCAATCTTGTGATATACTACATCCCGCTTGTGATCTCGGCTATTATTGTCCTGCTCATAGGTCTGCTGATTGTGGATTTCGTCAGCGATTTACTCGAGAAGCTGCTTATGTCAGCTGGAGTAGATGAGAGATTTGAAAGGACAGCCATCGGAGCCTCACTCAGGTCCGGAGGGATGACAGTATCAAAGATAATAGCTGGAGTCGTCAGGATATTTGGGTACCTGATCTTCATCACGGCTGCAGCTGATATCCTGCAGCAGACCATGATTACCGATCTGTTGATAGATATTACTCAGTATCTGCCACGTGTCCTTGTAGCTATCCTGATCCTGGTGATAGGAATTCTTGCTATTGATATAGTGATGGACTACCTGAGCGGTACTGTCAGAGGCATGAAGATAGAAGGGGCAGATATAATCATCCCTCTCCTGAGGGGTTTCCTGCTTCTTATTGTGGTTCTGGTTGCCCTGGATACAATGCTAATTGATACTACCATCGTCTACATCTTCTTCAGGCCGCTGGCATGGGGAGTTGCAATCGTGGTAGCATTCAAGTACGGAGTTAAAGACGCGCTTGTTGCATACGCCAGAGAAAGGAAGTAACCCTTCCTTTCATTAATTTTAATACTTTCCTTCACGAGTCCTGAGTATACCAGCCTGAGCAAATCAATCTTAATCAAATCAAAAATCCTGATTAATCGGAACTATTTTTCCTGTCCGTTTCTGTCGGGGATAAGACCGTAGCTGTAGCACCCCAAACGGCAAAATTATCAACATATTAACAAGATCATTAATATATAAAATATGTAATTTATTTTGGATAATCGAGTTTCTTCTAACTTTAGCAGACTATTTTTAAGATACCGGTTAAAAATAATAATTACTTTATATTTAAAATCCACTTCTCTACAGGTCAGGGCTTTTAAAATGGTGACAAACTATTTTTGGCCCGGACAGGAGAGGACAGGAAAGAATAATGTCTTTAAGTCCGGAAACGCGGATTAAAAGAATCCTTCCTGAAGGCAATATTGAATAGAGAAATTGAAGCCATAAGGAGGGTCTGGAAGACTTTTCAAATTTTAAGAGTTTCAATAAATTTCATAAAATAGACATTATTCATTATAAAATAATATTAATGAGAAGATACAAATACTCTTTGTATGATATATAAAGTTGGAAATCATACACATTCACACGAAATAAATCTTTAGGCAGACTAAAACGGGGTACAGATCTAAATATAAAGGATTGTTGTCTGCTGAAGGGATATAAGCGGGGGAATCTGGAATTAGATCAGGATTAAGTAGTCTAGTTTATACTTTTATTATTTTGCTACTACTGAGCGCAGCTACCTGCACCGCATCTGCGCAGGATGGAGAAACAACAACTACAATGACTCTGATAGGGAATATATCGGTAGAACCGACCGTAGTGTACAATAACACTGTGAATTTGACTGAAGGAAACTTTACCTTCACACCGGAGAACTCTACCCAGGCCTATCAGGTGGACAACCTTACGGACTTCGGGGCCCTGAATGCCACAGGATTGGATTTTAATGTCTCGGTGATGCAAAACGTTAGTGGAAACATGACCGGGAATATTACCGGAAATGTGACTCCAGAGTTCATGCTCCAGGGCATAGAGGGCATAAGGAACAATAACACGACCGGAGAGATGTGGTTCACTTACATCGACGATGTACCGGCCAACAGAAGCTTCGGAATGAATAACGTAACCAATGGAACCAATATCAGCTTCTGGTACACAACTGAACAGAACGGAGAAGC
>CAZSVY010000219.1:0-4538 GCA_964610495.1 uncultured Methanosarcinales archaeon | reverse complement strand
GGAACTGTTGAGATTGCTGTAATCGAGCCCGAAACTGTAGGTATGGGTTGGAAACTCGGTATGGTGTTTCAACAGGTCAAGGGCATTGTCAAATGTGAGGTTCCTCTGCACTCTTCCCCCTGAAAACCTTGAGCTTTTCATGCCGCCTGCTGTTTTTCTGTCTTCTTCGTAGCACTTATTACAGGCCACAAGATCCGGAAGTTCCTGCTGCAGGCAGCTGTAAATGGAATTTCTCAGGTCAAAAACGTCCAGTTTCAGTTTACCGGTATCCGTGCCCCCTGAAACAACCCTATCCAGGATCAGCTTCCTTATGGCTTCCTTCTGTTCAGGCACTTCCCAGAGCATGTGCTGTAACAGGACAGCCGTCATCCGGTTTACGCTTGTGTGCCCGTTTACGGCTGAGGCAACCCTGAGTATGTTTACAATTTTTTTCCAGCGCCTGTCCGAGACAAAAATATTGGAGTTCTTAAGTTCTCTTCGGAGTGCCTTTATAACTGCCCGAACTTCGGGATCAACCGGGAGATCCCTTGCCCTCTTCTGGATTTCCTTTATATCCTCTATACTGAGTTTTGTTGAGGGTATGAAATCTTCCGTGTTTTTGAAGATCAGGTCTTCAAGGTTCTCTTCGTGCTGGATATAATCTACCCTGTACCTGAACAGAAAACGGTCGTAAAGAGCTTCGAGGCTTTCATCTTCTTCGGGCAGCTCGTTGGAAGCCCCAAAAACGGAAAAAAGAGGTACCTCAATAAGCTCCTTGCCGTTATGGTATTTTCTCTCATTCAGCACAGTCAGCAGGCTGTTTAAAATGGAGCTGTTTGCCTTGAAAATCTCATCAAGCAGGGCTATATGGGCGGTTGGAAGGTAGCCCTCTATCCGTCTGCTGAATTCATCCCTCTCAAGCGCCTTGAGGGAAAGCGGTCCAAATACCTCTTCAGGCGTGGAAAAGCGGGTCAGAAGATAATGGAAAAAGTTTCCTCCCTCAATAGTTTCACAGATTTTGTTTGCAAGCAGGGTTTTTGCAGTCCCTGGCGGGCCCAGTAAAAGGACATGCTCGCCGGAAAGGAGTGCAAGAAGAGACCCGTTGATTTCAGCATCCCGTTCTTTAAAGTAGTCTGAAAACTCCTGTTTGATATTGATAACTGTATTTTTTAAATCCAGGACTCTCATAAATTCCAAAACCTTTATAAATTTGTCTTTTTCAGCATCTTGCCTTGAGTGTGTGAGAAAGATGCTACAATAGTGAATTGCAATAGCCGGTTAGAATAATGTTAAAAATGAACTCCCCACTTTTATGGGCTTTGCCTTAATTAATTTTTCTAAAAATTCTTATCCCTACCACCAATATGCCTGCGGATTATGTTTCTCCTCAGTGATATACCTTTCTGCCTTTTAATACTGAAGCCCGAGTTTTCACCAGAGCTCATGCGCCGGTCTGGTATCCATTTTAATTAAATCTCTGCTGATTTTGCCTTTTACCATCCGAAGAAGTTATGCGTAAGGAAGTCGATCATCAATGAGAATATTTAAATTCATCTATGATAGTACTTCAAATTCATCTGAGACGAAAGTATTCCTGATAATAGAAAAAATAGGAACCATATCTTAATTAGTCGATACCCTGAAACTAACAGCTATCCTGAAAGTAATCAATATTTGGAATCAATCGATATTTCGGAAGGCCTTGCATGAATGATTTCGAGCGTGAAAAATACAGCCGGCAGATCCTTCTTTTTGGGGAAGAGGGGCAGGAAAAGTTGAAGAATGCAAAAGTACTGGTTGCCGGAGCAGGCGGGCTGGGAAGTCCGGTTTCTACTTACCTCGCAATAGCCGGAGTCGGAAAAATAATTCTTGCAGATTTCGATTCCGTGGATCCCAGCAATCTAAACAGGCAGTTCCTGCATCATGAGAAGGACATAGGAAGGCTTAAGGTAGAGTCAGCAAAGGAAAAGCTGCTTTCCATGAACCCGGATATTGAGGTTGAAACCATAGCAGAGATGCTTACCGAATCAAATCTCGAAGCCCTAGTTCCTGAATGTAACGTTATAGTTGATGCGCTTGATAACCTCGAAACAAGACACATGCTTAACAGGCTTGCCATAAAAAGAAGAATTCCTTTAATTCATGGAGCAGTTACAGGGTATGACGGCCAGGTAACAACAATAGTGCCTGGAGAAACTCCCTGCTTTTACTGCATTTTCCCGCGCATTTCCAGAAAGGAAGTTTTTCCGGTTTTAGGGGCAACCCCAGGTGTTATTGGTTCCATTCAGGCAAATGAAGCGATTAAGTTCCTGACAGGACAGGGGAAGCTTCTGGAAGGCCGTCTTCTGTTCTGGAACGGGCTTTCAGGAAATTTCAGTGAAATTTCACTCTCGAAGCTAAACAATTGTCCGGTTTGCGGATATCTTAATCAAAAACGCGAAAATAAATGAGGATTTTAACTTTCTGAGCCAGGGTAAACCTTTATTTCAATTCCCTGCTGCCTATTGGTCAATTTTTATATATCTTCAGTAATAATATCCTATAGGGTATCTTACGCGAGGGGATTTGATGAAAAGGAAGGCCAGGCCAGTTGAGAAAGAAGTCAATGCTTGGGATGGCAGCTCAAATTTATGGTCTTATGGATTCCAGGATCTAAGTACATCCGCACCTGATTTGTCTTCTGCCTCTATCCCGAATGTACCCTATTTTGACCTTCGGATCTATCGGGAGTCCAGGGTAAAGTCACTGATCAAGGTACACAGTAAAGACATGTACCGGCTGCTTGAGAAGGTTCACTTTGATGGAAACTACTACACGGTAAAGCGCGCAAACTCAGGGGAGTGGGAGTACTGCTGGGACCTGGCTGTCAGGGTTCAGTATTGCGGAAAAATGCTGGGAATGACTCTTTATCCCAAACGCCTGGTTTCACAGAAAGAAAAAAAAATTGTCTACAGGTCCATGATCCTGGTTAACCCTTACCAGCTCTGGGACGAGGCTCTTGTAAACAAATTCTGGAACTTGCAGGAGAGGGTCGAATTCCTGATAGCCAGAATTCTTTTTCACGAGTGCATTCACGTTATGATCTCGCTTGGAAGTATCCTGCCCTCAGGCTTCGGGAACACGGATATTTACCTTGAATTCAGGAAGATGCTGGAAGTCTCGGTCTCCAGGAAACTTTCCACCCAACTTCACAGTGTACAGTTCCGTCTATGGAATCTGGTTCTGTTTGGAGCGTCAGGTTCCGAAGGTGAAAAAAAGCTGCTTGAAAAAGTTCAGGAGATATACGAATTCCTGATCAATGAGAAATACAGTAACCAGAAAACCGGGAAAGCTTTCCATTTTCCTTCGAACAACACAAAAATCGCCAGAAAATATGCATGGGTGGCAGCTGTCAAAGCCGGAGGAAGCAAGCAGGTCAGTAAAAGGGTCTGGCAGGTAGAGGTCCGCAGGCTCAGCATAGTGCTGAGGGAACTCTTTGATGGGATTGATACGGAATTGAGTAGTATGGGGCTTAAATTGAGTTAAATGATAAGGGTCGATATAAAGTTGAAAAAGTATCAAGCTTTAAGGGCTGATATAAAGTTAAAAAAGTATTAAGCCTTGAAAATTATTGAGCTGGCAGGTTTTCGGATATTTCCCGTTTATTTTCCTGCCCTTTATCAGTTCCTGCCTTAGTTATGATCCTATTGTTTACTTTTTCCCTTCTGTCACAATATTATTTTATTATCGCTGTCTCTCTTTTTGTCCTGTCATTTTATCTGTCATTTTACCATTCATTTTTCCTGGTTACGTCTCATTTTTTTGGGCTGAATCTTAGAGCTTACTGTTCCAAAATTTTTGCGATTTTTGCCATATCAGGAAGTTCATGCACAGGATACTCTTCGAAAAATATGACTTTCTGTTCTCCGTCGATAATTATGTTCGCCCTCTCAGAAACCCCTTCTTTTTCCCTGAAGATTCCATATGCTCTGGCAACCTCCCCATGCGGCCAGAAGTCCGAAAGAAGCTTGATGTGCGTAATTCCCAGTTCCCGGGCCCAGGCTCTTTTTGATGGTATGGGGTCCACACTTATGCCAAAAGCCACTGTGTTCAGCCTGGTAAACATTTCGTGGTTTTCTTCAAGTGATTTCATCTGTTCTGCACATACATTTGTCCAGGCAAGCGGATGAAACGATAGGAGTACCTTCTTGCCAGCGAAGTCATAGAGGCGAACCTCTTTCTGTTTTTGGTCTTTTAATCTGAAATCCTGAATTTTATCCCCGATCTTAATCTCGTTCATAGTAAATTCCCCCAATTTAATAAAATCATCTATATTTAATAAATTGTCTGTCTTTTTATCTGTCTTTTTGCCTGTCTTTAAGAGATTATTTGTCTACTGAGCTGTTACATTTTGACAGCATGAAAAACCAATCTGAAGTGCGAGAAAGGTTCAAAAGCAGGTTAGATTTAAAAAGTCATGTGAAGAGATGGTAGAATTATAGGAAAGTAATACGAAGATGATACAGATTATAAAAAAGTCACATGAAGAAACGGATAATTGTAAAAAAGATACGTAATGA
>CAZSVY010000218.1:0-3338 GCA_964610495.1 uncultured Methanosarcinales archaeon | reverse complement strand
GTGCACATCTTCAGAAACAGGCCTGTCTCCGCTGCAAAAGTCTCCTATGGGTTTATATCCTTCGCCTTTAACGTTCAGGAGAGCTCCGTCTACGTACACCTTTTCAACTGTCATCTTGTTCTGGGTAAGCGTCCCTGTCTTGTCGGTACAGATGATGTTGGTAGAACCAAGTGTTTCTACCGACGGCAGTTTTCTTACAAGCGCATGCCTTTTCACCATTCTTCGGACGCCAAGAGCAAGTCCGACCGTCACAACTGCAGGGAGAGCTTCCGGAATTGCCGCAACAGCAAGGGCAACTCCCCATAGGAACATCTCAAAAGGATCGAAGCCCTGAAAGATTCCGAGTATAGCCACAAAAGCCACAACTATAAGGGTTGCAATCCCGAGCCAGCGCCCGAACTGGTCAAGTTTTTCCTGAAGGGGGGTTCTCTCCCTTTCGATTTCTCCCAGAAGCCCGGCCAGCTTCCCGAAAGCCGTACTCATGCCTGTTGCCGTAATAACGGCTTTTCCCCTGCCGTAGGTGACTGAGGTTCCGGTATAAACCATATTCTTCCTGTCAGGCTGCGGGGTTTCAGGAGGGAAAATTGAGGTGCTCTTTTCTACAGGAACGGATTCTCCGGTAAGGGAGGATTCGTCTACATTCAGGGAAAGAGCCTCAAGCAATCTTGCATCCGCAGGAATCCGGTCGCCTGCCTGCAAAAGCAAAATATCGCCCGGGACAAGCAGGGAAGAAGGGATTTTCACTTCTTTCCCGTCCCTTATAACCAGGGCCTCGGGGCTGGTTAACGATTTCAAAAGTTTGATTGACTCTTCTGCCCTGTACTCCTGAACAAAACCGAGCACGCCGGCAAGGATCACCGTAAACAGGATCACAAAAGCATCAACAAGCTCTCCAAGGAAAGCGGAAACCAGTGCTGCAACCATCAATATCAGAATCAGGAAGCTTTTGAACTGGGCAAGAAAAAGCTTTAGAACTGAAGTCTTTTCTTCTTCTTTAAGTTCGTTTTTTCCGTACTTTTCAAGCCGGTTTTCCACTCCTCCCGAACTAAGCCCGGCTTCGGAAGTGTCCAGGAGCTTTAGAACCGCGTCAGCGGCTTCATCATAATACATCCAGTTTTTATCTCCAGTTAATCCATGCAAACGCCTTCAACCTGAGAATGTTTGCAATCTGCCAGTTTTAACTATATTTTCGAGACGGTAGTTAATTCACTAATAGGATATAGAACTTGGGATGGAAAAACCCTTAAAACGAGCCTGTAAGTTCTTAGAGACATCATAAAAAGAGAATTTAATGTTGAATTATGCCATAAAACAAGAACTTATTGCGGCAAGAATAAAGCAGTTTTGAAACTCATTTTTTAGCGCTGAATCAGTAAAAAGAGTAATTTTGAAAATCGTTTTTCGGAAATTCACAGGAGTTTTCCCCGGACAACCATCAACTCCTCAAAAGAAACCTTTTTTCTTGCCACAACATCGGCCGCAAATCCCAGCTTTTCCATCTTCTCCTTAACCGGATCCAGCCCGGTAATGGAAGAAATAAGCACAAGAATTTCTCCTCCGGGCTTGAGATAATCCCTTACTTCGTCCAGAAACCGGTCCAGAGTCTCTCTTCCACTGGTTCCGCCGTCAAAAGCGTAGTTCAGCCAGCCCGGAACTTTTTCCTCTCTCGACGTGGGCAGATAGGGCGGGTTAAAGAGAATAAGGTCAAAACGGGTTTCCGGGCGTCGGGATTTGAGCGCTTTGAAAAGATCGGTACGGATAACCTCAACACCGTTTATTTTCGCACATCGGGCGGCATGGGGGTTGATTTCCGTAGCGACCAGCCGGATCTCTTTCAGGTTTGCAAGGAGTACGGCTGATACAAAACCTGAATCGGTCCCGATTTCAAGGATGCGCATGCCTGCTTTTGCTTCTTTAAGGGCTGCATCGGTAAGCAAGAAAGAGTCTTCTGCAGGCTCATAGACAAGGTCCGCATGCCCGAGCTTGATCCGGGCTTTCCTGTATTCGATTTCGACCATAGTTTCGAGTTCTTTATTCTTTTATTTCTTTTGCTGGAATTGACTTCTTTAAATCAATTATCTGATTTGCAACCTGTGCAAGCTCGCCTGGAGTCAGGTTTTCAGCGCGTTTGCTCATTAAATCCTCAGGCAGCCGGCCAATTACTTCTTTAATGTCGGGAATTTTGAGTAGATGATTTGTGTTCAGGATTGCGTTTCTCAGTTTCTTCCGGCGCTGGCTAAAGACTGCGGCCACGAAATCCATGAAAAAAGCTTCATCTTTGACTTCGAAAGGTGCAGGGCGGGGGACAAGTTTGACAACTGCAGAATCAACCTCAGGTGCCGGCTGGAAAGCGCTTTTCGGGACTTTCATCAAAATAGAGGCATCGGCAAAATAGCAGGTATCGACCGTAAGACGGGAATAGTCCTTGCAGTTGGGCAGGGAGACCATCCGGGCTGCAAACTCGTACTGGTACATTAGAATGCCAAGTTTGAATTTATAGCGAAGAAGCTTGAAAGTTATCTCCGAAGAGATGGAATAAGGAAGGTTTGAAACGACCTTATCGAATTCCGGAAAATCGACTTTCAGAGCATCGCCGGCAATGATCTCGACATTTTTGACCTTATCGAAACGGTCATGCAGAACCCTGACCAGGGCAGGGTCAAGTTCAACTGCGGTTACTTTTTTTGCCTTCCGTGCAAGCCTCTCAGTAAGGTTTCCGATACCTGCACCTATTTCAAGAACAATATCCTCGGGCCCCAGATCAGCAGCAGCCACTATCCTGTCCAGGTAGCCTGCATCGACCAGGAAATGCTGATCAAAAGTGCCTCCTTTTATATTGTATTTTTTAAGAAGAGAACGAACCAGAGCTGAAACCTCCTGAGTAAATCAAGTACTTTCCTGAATAAATCGAGTACTTTGATCTGAAGCAAACCATACTATGTAAGTTCGAGTAAACCTGAAGCGGAGTTAATATGAATTAACGGAATATATGAATTAAAGGAATAACCAAAAGTTGAAAAAACTTAACCTTGAGAGCATTATTGAAAAAAATAGAACAGAGAGATTCACATCTCACTCGGCTTTCTGGCGGCGCGGTGGAATCGTGAACAGCCTGTACTTGATAAAGTCGTCCTTGAGCTCTTCTTCAATCCTGTGGGCAAGAACTTTAGCCGGGTCATGCAGGCTTGGAATTCTCTCCCGGATATCCTGATATCTCTTGAAATCCCGTTTTTTGCGCTCATCGATTATAGACCACATGAGCTGTTTGCCTATCCCGGGCAGGAGTTCAAGCATGTGGCGGCGGGTAGTTATCGAATGGGCTTCGTTGAAAAACTTTA
>CAZSVY010000217.1:0-25424 GCA_964610495.1 uncultured Methanosarcinales archaeon | reverse complement strand
CAAAGAACCCCACTGGTTCAGCATGCAAAAGTTGCAAGTGCTAAGCACATTTAAGGGAAAAGGAAGTGTTAATCTTCCGGGGTTTTAATCCCCATATCCCTTACTACTTTTCTTTAAAACAAAACTTTTTCTCAAAAAGTTTTATCAAAAAGGCAATTAATGAAAATCAAGGAACCAGATCAATCCAATCAATGGATCCGGGTTTATACTCTGACAATTCTTCTTCACTGCCGCTTAAAATATGATCTACGATTGTTTCTATATCCTGTCCTGTTTCTTCAAGGTTCTTTCCTGTAGTATCGATTTCAAAAACCTTCTCACACCATTCAAAGGCTTCAACCAGAATCACATCGAGAGCTTCAGCCTCGAGATTCTCTTTTATTTTCTCTTCCGAATAACCGCGTGCTTTCAGCCTTATTTTTAATTCCGGCGGGCATGCCCTGAGTACAATCACAGTATCCGCAATGTAATGGGCAAGATGGCTCTCAAGAATTATTACCTCATTTTCCTTTCCATTAATTATCTCTTCAATGCGCTGCCTGACAAGTTCCATATCCGCGATGACTGCATCCCTCTCCTCATCAATTTCGGTGTAAAGGTGCTCTTCTTTGATGAGATCGTTAAGGTGGATTACTTTCCAGTGCCTTTTTCTTTCAAGAAACGTACTCACTGAGGTTTTTCCAGTACCCGGTGTACCGGTGAGTCCTATTAGCATGGAGAAAAGAATGAATTTATATCAATTATACTTAATGCAGCCCTGAGATAATTGTTTGAGAAAACTATTTCTGATTTTACTCAGGCCTTTTGCCTTTTGCTTTCTCAAGCCCGGCAGTCTAACTTGATTTTTCTACTGACCTGCCATTTTTCGACTGGCTCTCTAACGTTTGGTAAATATTAAAAAGGAGCGTTTTTAAAGGTGGACTTTGAAACTTTTTCGGCTTCTCTGTCGTGATCACTTGACAGAAAGTGAATTCAACTTCCTGAAAATAAGACGATGAGACAAGAAAAACCTCAGACCGAACTTCCGAACATGCAGTTCTACAGAATGTCGGCAAATGATCACGACAACATGTTTTCCTATCCTGATATATTTGTGGCAGTCAGAACCACTTCATTCTTTCAAAGTTCCGATAACAGGAATATCTTTAAATGTTTCAGGCCCATGAGGCGCCTCGTCCATTTCTTCAGTAAGGTCTTTTCCTGAATCATGAAGTCCCTGGTGGGTGCCACCCTCCCATAGATAACTGTCTGAGACATCATAGACCTGGCCTTGATAGGCAATATACATCTTGCCATTTTTGCCGTTGTACTCTGCAAGTTCTTCAAGTGTGTATTCTTTCATTTTCCATATCTCCATTCTAATTTTATTAATTCACCTGACCGCAACCTTCAGTTTCAGCTGCAGTCATACATTTAACATTCTTAACATCTCATTGACCTCAGTAGTTGGAAGCTGGCATTCATAATTCTGGCAGACGTATGCAGTAGCTTTTTCCTCTATAGGAACCTGCTCTTTCGTATATGTTGCCAGATTTGTAATTTCAGGATCCTTTCCTTCGGGTCTAAAAACCAGCACTTTATTAGGGATGAAATAAGCCCAGAGTTCTTCGAGCATGTGTCCTGTATCCGGAGAGTCGCGCTTTCCGGCAATTACCACCTGATATGTCGGACCCAAACCGAAGTCCAGCGCTGATAAAAACTGGGTATACCCTGATGGTATTTTTCTGATGAGTTTTGAAAAGGCGCGTTCCAGCCCTTGAGCTCTATCTTCCAGTTCGGGATCTGCAGTCATTCTTGCAAGTCGAAGAAGATTCAGCATCTCGATAGAATTCCCGGATGGTATGGCTGCGTCCGTAAACTCTTTTTTCCTGAAAATAAGTGATTCGCTGTCGTCAGCAGTAAAGAAGAGCCCACCCTGAACGGGATCCCAGAAGTGCTCAAGAAATTCCTTATTGAGGCAAAGGGCTGCTTTAAGATAGCGCAGTTCAAATCCTGCCTCGTAAAGCTCGAGGAGTCCGTTAATCAGGAAAGTGTAGTCATCGGCAGTCCCGGAAATCCCGGCTTCTCCTTCTCTATATCGATGAAGCAGTCGTTTATCGGGATTGTAAAGTCTCTTGAGAATGAAATCTGCGGCTCTTGCGGCAGCTTTCAGATACTTCTCCTCCCCAAAGGTCTGGAAACCTTTTGCAAAAGCCGTAATCATGAGCCCATTCCAATCGGTCAGAACCTTGTCGTCTTTTGCAGGTCTTTTACGTTCGTTCCGGGCTGCCAGGAGTTTTTCTTTAGCAAGTTTTACCTGGCTATCAACTTCGTCAGCGGGAACTCCCAGTTCGGCAGCAAGGGTTTCCACAGAACGGGATAAATAAAGAATATTGGTTCCGGTTTTTTTACCTCTTATTTCCTCTTCAAAGTTACCTCCTTCGTTGAGATTGAAGACTTTAGTAATGAGTTTGGACTCCTCAGGGCTAAGAACACTCCTGATTTCTTCTAAAGTCCAGAGATAGTACTTCCCTTCCTCCCCTTCGACATCTGCATCTTCCCCACAGTAAAACCCACCCTGCGGAGATGTCAGATCTCTTAACACATAATCAAAAACTCCCTCTGCTGCTTCTTTATACAGGCTCTTTCCGGTAACCTGATAGGCTTCTGTATATGCAATTGCAATAAGAGCCTGGTCGTACAGCATCTTTTCAAAATGGGGGACAATCCACATATTGTCTGTAGAGTAACGGTGGAAACCCGAACCCAGGTGATCATGAATTCCTCCTCTGTACATATTTTCCAGAGTGTATTCGACCATATGAAGAGCTTCAGGATTCCCGCTGCGTCTCCAGTAGCGGAGCAAAAAGAAGATTTTGTGCGGAGTAGGAAATTTGGGTGCCCTTTCAAAACCGCCATATTCGTTGTCAAAAGAACTCAACAGCTCTTCATAAGCCTCCTCCATTATTGATTCCTCTATACCCTCTCCTGCTGACTCTGAGATCATATTCTGGATAGTAGATGTAATTTTTTCAGCCGAATCAAGCACCTCTTCGTGCTGCCTGTTCCAGATCTCCTCTATTCTGGGCACGAGTTCGAGCATCCCTGTCTGGCTAAAGCGGGATTTTTTGGGGATATAGGTTCCTGCAAAAAAAGGTTTCATGTTCGGAGTCATGATAATATTAAGCGGCCAGCCACCTCTTCCAAGGATAATCTGGCAGACTGTCATGTAAATATTATCAATATCTGGCCTTTCTTCCCGGTCTACTTTTATGCAAACAAAAGCCCTGTTCATGAGTCTTGCTACCTCTTCATCCTCAAAAGACTCATGTGCCATTACGTGACACCAGTGGCAGGTGGAGTAACCAATTGACAGAAAAATAGGTTTATTTTCTTTTCTGGCTTTGTCAAAAGCCTCTTCTCCCCAGGAATACCAGTCCACAGGATTGTAGGCGTGCTGGAGGAGATAGGGGCTCTTTTCATTTATCAGGCGGTTAGGTTTTCTGTATTCTTTTCCCAGTAAAATCCCTCCGGCTTTTCTTCAGGTTTCTTTTTCTTGCCAGGTAAGAATTCTATCTTTAAGGGCTCTGGCTTTCCCTATACCTTCTCCGGCCAGTATCCCGGCAGCTATCATTGCCTGCACGCCTGAAGGACATGCAGCCGCAATTTCTCTGTCTCTCACGCTTTTAATTTCAAGTAATTTTAAACGATACTGAAAATGGTCTTGCACCAAAATCACAGGTGTGATGCCTTCCGATTTCCCATCCCTCTGAAAGTAGGCCCTGCAGGGACGTGGATTTAACTCGCCAACAGTGTCCATTCTAACTCCTCTGGTCTAACTGATCTCCAAAGATTTCATTCTAAACGAATAGCCAGCTCTGGAGCAAATTAGCTTATCCCCCTATAATGATAATCTTTCTCAAGCTTCTTGTAAGCCTTCAAACTGAAAAATTAGGTACAGCCAAATTTCCCCACTTTAAATATTCGTCCCCTGAATATCAATATATCGGTATTCTGGGAGATTGTTTTTCTAATATATTGAAAAGTTAGACCGGCTGTTTTAGAAGCGATATGGGCAGGAGACTTCCTAAACATGCATATTCTTTTCATGTTAAGGTTCCCGCACTCCATTAGAAAAACTAATTTATCTAACTGACGCGGCACTATTTCATATTACTTTCAATACAATATAATTTACAGAATATCTCAGGAAGTCCCTTGCTTTTTTACTGATTGAAGCTGTCCAATCTCTTCGAGTTTTTCCCCATGGTTTCCTATTTCCAGGAAATTCACAACTTTTGAAACTCTATATGATTGCTCCTGCTTTTTTTCGGCTTTTCTGGCCTGATATACTCTGATAGAGCGAAGAAGGTCGATTTTTCGGAATTCTGGCCAGAAAGGAGCACAGAAGTAAGTTGCACATTCACTTCCATTAGCCTGCCAGGGAAGGAAATTTGAAACTCTTTCATCGCCCCCAGTGCGGATGACAAGATCAACGTTCGGAACAGAAACTCCCGGGGCAGGGTAGAGATGTTTTGAAATAAGATTCTCATCTACTTCCTCAAGGGAAAGTTTTCCGCTGGAAACACAGCCTGCAATATCACGGACTGCCTGAATTATATCTTGCCTGCCTCCATAAGCAATGGCAACATTCAGGTGAAATTTCCTGTAGTTTTCCGTAGCTTTTTCTATCTTTTCAACTGACTCGTTAAGAAAAGCAGGTAATTTTGACCTGTCTCCTATGATGCGGACCTGCATCTCTTTTTCATGTGTTCTGGGATCAGAGTAGATTTTCAGGAACTTTTCGTTGATAAGATTAAGGAGACCGTCAACTTCCTCTTCCGAGCGCTGAAAATTTTCCGTAGAAAATGCATAAAGAGTAAGCTGTTTTACCCCGATCTCATAACACCACTCAATCACCTTTTCGGTAACTTCTGCCCCCATTGCATGTCCGAAACTTCGAGCTTTCCCCAGCTGCCCCGCGTACCTGCGGTTCCCATCCATAATCACAGCTATATGATGCGGAATTTCTGAATTCAGAATCTCTATCTCGAGTCTTCTCTCGTACTCAAGATAAAACATGCTGAAGATGCGGGTTTTCAAAAAACGAAGTCCCGCCCGGAAGATTCCCCAGTTCCAGGGCATCTTTTCTAAATTCTTTATGCGCTTTCCTCCTGAGATATTCAAATATGAGAAATACCCGCGTAGATTTCTCTCCTTATGGAACGTAATACCTTCTCTTATTCAAGATATTAATATCTCTTTTGCTTAAAAACACTCTTTATCTGAAAAAATTATTTATGTATATCCTATCCAGTTGCAGATATTCTTTGCCATATTTTACATTGGTACCGTAGCAGTAGACCTGTATATTATAGAGAGTTATTCAAAGGATTTAATCCAAATTCGAATAGAGATCACAGGTTTTCTTATTTCACGGGAAATCTCTAAGGTGACTAATAGATGAAATCTGGCACAAGGAAACATTCATTTCCACTGAATAAAAATATACAAAAAGTTTATTAATTAGACATTCTATTTATTAATTGAGTAGGAGGGCTATTAAGTGTTAACGCCTAAAAGCCTAGATTTAAGTCTTAATAAATTCCGTCAACTCTGCTGCTCAATGGAGGGCAAATATAATTTCATCACTATGAATGAGTATGTTACTGCAGGCGATAAACTTCCCGAGCGTTTTGTATTGATGCGCCATGATATAGATAGATCGGCGAAGAATGCATTGAAGATCGCACGTATAGAAAAGGAGTTTGGTATACGGGCAACTTATTACTTCAGAACTACTACGAAAACTTTTGTTCCTGAGATCATACAAGATATAGAGAAGATGGGGCATGAGATTGGATATCATTATGAAGCTTTGAGTAGGACAAATGGAGATCTTGGAAAAGCGATCAAACTATTCGAGAATGATGTAAATAGATTTAGAAATATCTGCAACCTCAAAACTATCTGTATGCATGGCGCTGTACTGTCTAGACATGACAGTAGAGATCTATGGAAATATTATGATTTTAGGGATTTTGGACTTACTGGAGAAGCCTATTTATCTGCCGGGAAAAATCTCAATTATTTCACTGATACAGGTAGGTGCTGGAACTCAATGAATAATTTGAGGGACTTTATCCCAGGTAAAACTGAGTCTATCTCTGCTGAGACAACCGATGATCTTATTGAGCTAATTAAGAGTAATCAAATCAGTAATTTTAGCTATGTAGAAATCCTCAATTCAATTAAAAATAAGCTTATAATTTTTTTATTTATATTGTACACTAACAGTTTTACTTTTATTTCTTTTACTTGATTGTAGAATTTTCTTGCTTTAACTGTTTCTCCAAACTTTCTTTTTATTACTGAGAATACTGTCTCAACAATGCTTCTTCGATTAAAGATTTTTTTGTCGAAGTTTTTATACAATTCCTGTCTGTATTCTCCTATTATCCTGGTTCGTTTTCTTTTTTTTCACTGGAATTATTGAATTAGCTTTTATTTTTTCCCTAATAAAAGAATGGAGCTTTTCTGAGTCATATCCTTAATCCATTACATAGCATTCTGTCTTCTTTTCCTTTTGAACTTGTTTAATCAAGGCATTTGCATGTTTTATTTCATGATCAGTTTTTTACTTATTTTGAATCCAATAATCACTTTCTTTTCAGTATCGATTGAAATTAAAGTTTTAAGGAAGCTTTTTCTTTTTTTCGTTGTCCTCTGCGAATAATAATGACTTGCATAAGAACTTATAAATCCTGTTGCATCAATCGCGTTTACTGTTATCTTTTCTCTTCCAGAATAGAATGTTTTCAAGGTTCTTGATAAAACCAAGTTAAAGTAAGAAGAGGGAATTCTTGAGACAAATTTATGAAGAGTAGTAAAGTGAGGCACTTGGTCAAGATCAAGTGCCTTTTTACTTTACTCATAAGATTAACTAACTCAATAATTCCAAGGTAATCTATTCCAATCTATTATTTAAGTAGAAAAAGAACAAGATGTTGATGCTGAGTAAAACTTATTTTAGACTGATTGAATGCCATCCCTCGTAGGAATTTGTCTACAAGACCTCGAATAAAAGAAATTTAATTTCTTAAGTGAAATGATAGCTAATTTAAGAGTCTCTACTGCAAGACCCCTATTCCATTCTTGCCAATTCTCACTAAAAACAGATAGCAATAAAAGCGGCTCAGTAGTTCTCAAGCACGGAGCCGACAATATTTTTGTAACTTTCTTTCAGGGAATAAACGTTGTGATCCCCGGTGACATTTATGCTCAGGATCCCGAGCCTTGTGTTCATAAGCCCGACCATAGCTGACACTCCCCGGTAGCTTACCTCAAAGTTTCCTTTATCCAGGTAATCGTAAACTTCACCGGTGGTGAACTTGTCTCCGGTCAGGAAGAGATTGAGCACAACCTTGCGTATCCCGTTTTCATCCCTGCCGAGATACTTAATCAATCTCGCTCTTACTCTTTCTTCCGCAGTTTGCAGTTTCGGACACCTCAGTTAATGATTGAGTTATATTGATTTATACTACTCACTATTCTTCAACTTATAAAAATGTGCGACCTCCGAGTAGGGGCGCTAAGAAACGAATACCCTATATCCTTATCGTTTATATATTTTAGGATTGCTTTTTTGAATTATTTATATAAAGTATAAATTTAATACCAATACAAGAGTTTCAGCATACTGCCTGCGGCGGTAAATAATCCATGTTTTTTGCGGATTAAAATCCTCCTATCTCAATGCTTAAGGAAGTTCGAGAATTGTAAAGTATGCTGAAGAAGTAAGAATTATTTATACGAAATTTAGATTCATAAATTTAAGCATAAGCGATAAAGGTATATCACATAGGAAGCGGGAATACTACAGCTGGGCTATATCCCAGCGTTCCGGAGTCATTTCCCCTACTAAATTGAGGTAAGGCAGGTGTTTTTCCCGATCCTGCCCTTGACTTCCCTGTTCAACAAATTTCCTATAAATAAAAAATAAAGAATTTACATACTACGATATCTGGATATAGGTGGGCTGTATGCTCAATGAGAATTTGAAGTTACCATTTCCCGTTTCTCTCGAACATATACCTTACCTGTGGCAACATAGTGATGTTCTTATTTTTCTTGTAGATCTGGATGATTATAGCACATTCAATACGGGTTACCTCAACAGGATAGAACTGGAATCTCTCGAGAGGTTACAGACCAGTCATTTTAAGAAAAGGTATATTATCTCCAGAACGGTTTTAAAACACATTCTATGCAATGTTACTGGTGAACTGTCCGCCTCCGGGATATCCACATACAGGGACGGGCATGGGAAAGTCTGCATCCGTAATCACAATGAACTGTACATTTGTATATCATATACCGAAAGTCTTGCAGCCCTTGCAATCTCAAAAGTCGAGGTCGGTATTGATATCGAGCTTGGGAAAAAATTGTCTCTTAAAAGTAATTTGAAAAACCTGCGTACGAAATCTTCATGCACGGATGAACCCGCAAGTGAAACTGACCTTTTAAAAATATGGACTTTGAAAGAAGCCTATTCCAAGTTTTCAAATAAAAACATGCATCTAATTTTTAATAAAGAACTGGATCTCAGCAATGTCAGCCATTCAACTTTTGTTTTAGACAACAAATATATATTCTCTGTTATAACCCACTCGGACTCGCATACTATCAATATAAATCGTCTTCATAAAATCCGCTGTAACTGGGACTGAATATTTTCGATAAAATCTAAAGCTTAAAATTCTGCATCCTGTACTATCTTTTTTCGGTCTTATCTGTGGCATGTGAATACCCGGATTATATTGATGGATAAATCTACCATGCTATTTATTCATGGGGTAGCCAAATCGTATCATCAGAGTGCATCCGTGTGCATTAAATTGGTTTACTTAAATTTTCAGCTTTCGCCAGGGCTTTTGTTAACGGGAAGTGGTTCAAATTATTTATATAGTTGTATTACGTAATTACCAGTGGGGATTCACGTTATTATGGACTTAATTGTGTGTTATTCACAATCACTGGTCCTCTAAACGAAAACAAAGGGGATAATAATACATGGAACAGATAAAGAATGAAATAGTCGATTACTTGAAGGCTAATTCTTTTATGGACAACAACAGCAGCTTGAAAGATGGTGATTCTCTCACTCAGAACGGCATTATAGATTCCATTGGTCTGCTTGAACTTATGGACTATATCTGTGAGAAATATTCTATCGAGATTCCTGAAGATATGCTCACACCGGAAAATTTTGATTCGTTGCAGGGAATCACTAATATGATAACCAAGCTGGCGAAGTGAAGAAGCATGCAAATTGATGCGTATATCACTGAGTACGCCAGAAAAACTCCTCAAAATATCGCCCTGGAAGAAGGCAAAAGCTCAATTTCCTATAGCTGCCTTGACAATAATATAAATGCCATTGCTTCACCTTTGATGGATTTTAATCATTGCCGATTTGCAATACTGGCAGAGTCAGGCGTGCAGTATATAAAGGTGCTCATGGCGGTATATCGATCAGCTAACATCGCAATTCCTCTGCCAATCGAGTTTCCTAAATTCAGTCTTGAAAAAATCCTTGATGCTGCCCATGTCACTAATATCATCGCAACCGATACGCAGTACTCAAGATTTGGAGAGCACTTTTTTGAGCGTTTTGGAACTGTAATAGTTATTTCCAGTGACACTTCCGGAAAGATTTTGCGTAAGAAGCTTGAAACCGAAACGAATGATCCGGAACTTCGGCTGGTCCTTTACACTTCAGGCACGACAGGCACTCCAAAGGGGGTCATGTTAAGTGACAGAAACCTGGCAGCAAATGCCGAATCGATAATAAAGGTACTTCGGATAACCTCCAGAGATAAAGGAGCACTGGTAATATCCCCACATCACGCTTTTGGGAACTCTATAATTAACTCCCACCTGACAGCTGGCGGCTCCATCAGGGTTGGGAATATGAACTTTATAGACTCGGTTTTCAACCTCATAGGGTCAGGCGTATCCATATTCTATGGAGTGCCCAGTACTTACCGTATACTCCTAAAGTATCCTGATAGATTCAAAAAAGCTTTTGCAAACGTTAGAACCGCTGCATCGGCAGGTGGTGGAATGGATCGGGCTATTGTAAAAGACATAAAGGAATTAGCTCCTGATCTGGAAATTCTACCGATGTACGGGCAGACTGAAGCTACGGCAAGGCTTGCCTACCTGCCAGCAGAAGACGTGGATGAGTTCGTTGACACTATAGGAAAAGCAATTCCAGGGGTCATACTGGATGTCTTTGATTCCGAGCACAGGCCAGCAGGCCCCAGTACAACGGGCGAACTGGTTGCCACGGGAGATAACATTATGCTTGGTTACCTGGACGATGAAATTGCCACGGAAAAGAGAATTATAAATGGATGGCTGCATACCGGCGATCTGGCACAAAAATTGCCCAATGGGTATGTCAGACTCCTTGGACGCAAGGATGACCTGATTAAAATCGGCGATCACCGTGTTAACCCGAGAGAAATTGAGAGGAACATAGAGGAAAATAACGAAGTTTCCAGAGTTTTTGTCGTACCCGTATACCATGAGCTTATGGGGACCGCAATCAGCCTCATGGTCATACCTGCAGAAGGGACAGAAATCGAAAAGCTGTTTGCGTTCTGCCGAAAAAGCCTTCCAGGCTACCTGTGTCCAAGAGAAATACTATTCATTGATCATCTCCCCTTGAGCGAAAACGGGAAAATATCCAATCGATCCATCATAGAGGAATACCAACATGTCAAAGCTAGTATGTAAAAAGTGTATTTTGGATTCCGATATTCCAGGGATACAAATCAACGAGAACAGTGGTCTCTGCCACTTCTGTGAGACATATACTCCCCTTACTTCACAGGAAAAGAACGAGTATCTGGCCAGAATTGAAGAACTTTTCGAACAATATGGGGGAAAGGGCGACTACGATGTAATTTATGCACTTTCCGGCGGGAAAGACTCATCGTACACGCTTCACAAGCTCAAAAAAGACTATCCTTTCCTCAAGATACTGGCTGTGCAGTTCGATAATGGGTTCACTTCCGAAAACGCAGTAATGAATGCCAAAAATATGTGCGAGATCACGGGATGTGATTATTTCCAGTTGACAATGAAAGAGGAAATTCTACTGGATACATTCCGAAAAGCTGCAGTATCGTACGATGCGTTTCCGAAGTTTGCCAAATATCGAGCCAGTGATATATGCAACGTTTGCATCACTATCATCAAACAAAAGCTAATAGAGCAGGCTATCATTAAAAAAGCACCTTTTATTATATTTGCTTTTACAGCCGGACAGTCTCCTAATCCCATAATCAACCTATCAGCCAATTTTATCCAGTGGTCCAGAAACTTATTTGAGAAACAGCTTCAAAAAATAGGCATTGATGATAAAGATGAACTCTTCCTCCTGAAAAAAGAGGTTCTTGAAAATATAGGTGAGAATGTTCCGAGTATCCTGCATCCTCTGTGCCTGTGGGATTATAGTGAAGATAAAGTGCTTGAGACCCTGCTGGAAATCGGGTGGGAGCCTCCAGGAATCAATGACAGTAACTCAACCAACTGTACATTAAACTCCTTTGCCTGTTACAACCACCTGGAGAAGTACGGCTTCCATCCTTATGCATTTGACGTGGCAGGGCTTGTCCGAAGCGGGGAGATGCCGAGGGAAGAAGGCTTTGAAAAAATTAACCAGGAACTGTCACAACCATTGATAGACGAAGCTGCAAGAAGACTTAAACTGGAATTAAAGAGCTCACAAAAAATACCTGTTAAAGTCTGAGATAGACAGTCTAATTACAACAATCTGATTACAACAGTCTAATTATTTCAGGGGGTAATACTATGCAGATCGCAGAAGAACTGAGTGTAAATATAATAGAAGAACTCAATGGGGACATTGGAAATATAGCTTTAAAGCTCAGGAGCTTTATTAGAGATCAAATAACGGGTTTTAAGAAAAAAGGAGTGGTTATAGGGGTTTCGGGGGGAATTGACTCCGCGGTAGCACTCACCCTGTGCGTACAGGAGCTTGGAAAAGAAAACATATATGGTCTTCTCCTTCCTGAAGAAGAATCTGCCTCTTCCAGCAAGACCCTAGGGGCAGAAATCTGTGAGAGCCTTGGCGTGTCTTATGAGGAGGTGCCCATCTCTCCGATCCTGAGATCCCTTAATATCTATGAGCAGAAGGAGAAGATAATAAAAAGAACCTGCCCCGAATACGATCCCAGTGTACATAAAACATCTCTGATTTTACCTGATTTCCTTAACCAGGGATTATTAAATGTTCCTTATATTCGGCTGGTAAAAGATGGAGAGATGATTGGAAAGTACAGGCTGAAAGCAAATGATTATCTCGAATTAATAGGATTGCAGGGTGTCAAGCAAAGATCCAGAATGCTCGTTCAGTATATGTATGCTGAAAAACTGAACTATGCAGTTTGCGGCACAACCAACAAGACTGAACTGGTTCTTGGCCAGTTTGTGAAATACGGGGACGGGGGTGTAGATCTTGAACCTCTGGCGGACTGCTATAAAGTACAGGTCTATGCTCTGGGGAAGCTGCTCAATGTCAACGAAGAGATCATAAAACGCCCTCCAAGTGCTGACACATGGAGCCATTACACAACTGACGAAGAATTCTACTGGCGCATGCCGATTCAGATCATGGACCAGTTGCTGTATGCTCAGGAACACCAGTTGCCCCTGCAGGTAATTGAAAAGAGCACAGGGCTGTCCAGAGATACGATAGAGAAAGCCCGGAAGCATATCAACAGAGTAAAAGATACCACGGAATATGTGCGAGCCGCGCCGCCGGTTTGCTATATCAGCCAGTAAACTGCGAAAGTGCCTGGAGGTAAAGCTATACGGGAAAACACCGGCTAAAAACAGGAGTTGTAGGGCTTTACTTCCAGGAAAAACCTGATTATAAGTTGCAGAAATCTTTCTGGCAGGCTGCTGTCACATAACGTCATTGTAATAAATATAAACTTAATCACTAACCCAAAAGTGTGATTATGAACACCAAGGTCTCAATTGCTCGGTGCCAGGATTACTCGAATGCGAAAGATGCGATCAAAGAGGCGCTGAACATGATCGGTGGGCTTGAGAAGATTATAGTACCTGGCAACCGCGTGCTTCTCAAACCCAATGTGCTTGCTATCCGATCTCCAGAGGATGCCGTCACAACCCATCCGGCAGTAGTATCCGCAATGTGTGAACTGGTTTTGGAAGTGGGAGGTATTCCGGTTATAGGTGACGGTTCAGGCATTGTAAAACCCGGATCTACCACCACTGCACAGGCGCTTAAAGCGTCAGGCATTGAAGATGTTGCTTCCGCTTACGGGGCGGAGCTTATCAATTTTGAGACTTCGGGTTTTGTTGAGGTTGATGTTCCGGGTGCCAGGCAGTTCTCACACCTGCACATCTCAAGAGCTGTACTCGAGGCAGATGTAATAATCTCGCTTCCAAAGCTCAAGACCCATGAACTTACACTGTATACCGGGGCGGTCAAAAATTTCTTCGGCACCGTACCTCAGAAAAACCGGAAACAAGCTCACTTTTTGGAAGATCGCCGCCGTTTCGGGGAAGCAATTGTCGACATATATTCTGTTGTCAAACCCCAGCTTGCGATCATGGACGGTGTGGTCGGAATGGAAGGAAACGGCCCGTCAAATGGTACACCTGTCTTTGCAGGCGTGATTATGGCAAGTTACGACTGCGTAGCCCTGGATATTGTAGCCTCTGAGCTTATAGGAATCGATCCTTTGAAGGTCCCTACGAATAAAGCTGCACTCGAAAGAGGGTTTGGTACCGAACATCCGGAAATCGTGGGGACACCTATGGAAAAAGTAAAGGTCGGGTTCAAAAGACCGGAGGGCGGAATCACTGCTTACGTACCATCTTTTCTTATGAGAATCCTTCGAAAGCAGTTAGCTGTAAAACCCATTATTAACACTTCAAATTGCGCACTTTGCAAAGCCTGTGTCTCGAACTGCTCGGCACATGCAATTGAAGAAACAGGCAAGGTACTCAAAATTAACGAGGAAAAATGCATTCAATGTTACTGCTGCCGGGAGCTTTGCCCTAACAATGCGGTAGAAATAAAAAAATCACTGCTTCTGAAGCTTGTAACCCGAAGTAAAAGTTAAAAGAAGAGTCGTCTGGAAGTTAGTATATTTAGCATACTGAAAGTTAGTATATTCAGCACACTGGAAATTAGTTTGTTCAACAGATTCTCAGTATCAGGATTAATTAAGCATAAACTATAGGAATATATTTATCCATTAAAGCGCAATGGAAAATGAGTATAAAATAATTTGAAGAAGAATGGGGGGTACTAGCATGACTACTGTAGTATCTAAAAGAGACCAAGTAACCTTTGGCGAAATTGCGGACCATTACCACAGTAATAAACTCCTGTTTGGCATGAAATATTTTAAAAACTGGATTTTGGAACAGCTTGCCTCAAGCATTCCTGTCCCTTCCTGGAGGGCAAAATTGCACAGGATGCGGGGTGTAAATCTTGGGGAGAACGTATATGTCGGCTATAACGTGCTTTTTGATAGGATTCATCCCGAATTAATTACGGTAGGGGATTATGCTGAAATCGGCGATCGGTGCATACTATCTGCACATTCGAGAGGAAGTTTGACTACGAGGCAGGCATATCCCAGAACTATGGCTCCCATAAAAATCGGACCCGGAGTTTGCTTAAACCCGGGATGCATAGTCACACAGGGTGTCGAAATCGGGGAAAACTCAATAATAGGTATCGGATCCGTAGTCAACCGCGATATCTCTCCAAATAGTCTTGCTCTTGGGTATCCTGCCAGGGTAGTTAAAAAACTTGAAGGCGTAGGTGAACTTAAAACCTGATTTTAATATCTTCACTTTTTTAATAACTTCACTTTTTTTATTTTTCGGGCTCGTACTTTAACTTAAATCCGTATTTGTTCAGAACAAGGAGTGCCATCATTATTACGGAACAAACGAAAAAGACCGATACAAAAGACGTCATCAGGTAATGAAAGAGCCCGGTTCCCCGAAAACTTACATCCATCATTGAAAATACACTGATATCTTTCTCATATAACGGATAAAGATACTCGCAGCCTCCTTCACTGATGTCATCCAGCAATAGGTGCGAAGCAAAGGCAGCCTCTGCAAAAAGGCCAAGATACATTGCCCTGCCAGGCTCCCTGTATATAACATATCCTGTAGCTATCCCGAACAGGACTGCAGGAAGACTGAACAGAAGCGAATGTGTCGGAATCGGGCCGGCCCAGCAATGTTCCATAGTACCGTTTACGAGGAGGCTGTGAATAATCATGATATCCGGGAATAAGGAACATATACTGCCTACGAACAGCAGCGATAGTAAATGCTTTGAGCCTTTAAGAGAGAGTTCCCCTCGAAAAAGCGATCTGACAGTAGCGTAGACTGCTACCGCACTGATACAGAGTACGAAAAATAACACGTGTACGACCGGGTAGGGCATAAGAAAACACTTACTATTTCTAAGGGTAAAGAATTTTTTGGATTTCAAGAATAAAGTTGTTTCCAAACTATTTAATATTTTTTACAGCCCGGTATAAGAGAAATATTCCCTCATATTAAGGAACTGTTATATGAAGGAATTTGATAACCTCAAAAGCGCCTCATAAACTCGCGATAGGATTTCCCTTGCCCGCTCATTTGCTCGGGGATTGCCTTAAAGAGGAATTAACTCGACAAGCGGGCCGCCTTCGAATGGGTATCTTTCAATAATGAGAAGCCTGGACCCGGAAGGCTCCATTTCTTCTTTAATGCTCTCTCCCAACTCTTCAAGTACCCACCAGGCTATTTCGATTTTTCCGTCTTTTATTTCAAACAATTCTGATGGGATTCCCATGCTCTCCAGGGTTTCTTCTGCAAGTTCCTGGTTTCCTCCTTCAATTACCCCATATACCAGAGTGCCATCTTCCGTGATTTCGTCAAACTCTCTCGCAGTGTTCTTTGCGATTCGCTTAAACCTGTTGCGGAGCTGGACTGCATCCTTATAGGTTGAGGAACAAAAGTGAACCTTTCTACATGCCGGGACTGCCTTCCCGGCAGACTTACAGGATCCGGCAGCTGCGCTGGATGTGTCGGACTCAAGGCAAAAGCCGTTTTTCAAGAGGGCTTCGGAGTTATTATCGGAGAATTCCAGTTCATTCAGGTTAAGGAAAACTCCCATTTCTTCTGCAAAAGCTGCAACTTTTTCCGCCCCTTCAAGGGCAGGAATCTCGACTCCGGCTTCGATTCCGAGTTCCTTTGCATCTTGCAGGGCAGTTGCATACGGACTGTTTTTGAGATCTTCCCAGCATTCCTGTGGCGGGTGTAAACGGATTTCATCAAGGCCCGCATCTGCGAGCTTTTCAAGGGTCTGCCTTCCAGGAGCAAGGGAAGTATACAGATGGATATGATGCTCTTTTCCAAAAGAAGCCTTGAGCATCCGGATGTAGTGCAGGACCCTTTCGGTTTTCAGCAGGGGCTCTCCGCCTGTAATCCCTGTCCCGAGAGCACTCATAAGCTCAGCTTCTTTCAGTAAATCCTCATCGTTTCTTATAGACCTTTCATTTGCAAAAACAAGGTCTTTTCCGCGCCTTTCATCGGAAAGAGGGCAGTAAAAACAGCTCTTAGGGCAGAGGCCTGTTACGAAAAGTACCATTTTGGCGCCCTCCTGGCAGAGCTTGCATCCTTCAGAAAGATAACTGTGAAAAGAGCCCGTTTCGTCTTCAATGAACTTTTCCATACCTGAACCTGCATATTCTTTTTTTATATATAAGGCTTGTTTTTGGGTCTTCATACTTTCAACATGAAAATAACTTTCTGAAGCCGGGGTTTTCCTCAGAAACTGATATATCCATAAGGTACCAAAGATTCATTGATGACAGAAAAAACCGGGTACGTCGTGGTTTTCGGCTGTAAAAGGTGCGGAAAATGCAAAGATGTCTGTCCTGTGGGCGCAATTTACGAGGAGAACGAGCTTTCAAAGATCGACCAGGAAAAATGTAATCTTTGCATGAAATGCATAGATGAGTGCACGAACAGATCCATTATCTATATGGAATAAGGTGTTAATATGGAAAAGGTTCCGGTTGGCGTGGAAGGGCTTCCTGTTAGCGTGGAAGAAACTCAGGTTGATCTGGAAAAAATTCCGGCTCACGGAAAAATTATAGACATTACAACTCCGATTTCACCTTTTACACGGACTTTCCCAGGAGACCCGGTACCTGCAATTGAGAGGGTCTGCACTCTTGAAAAGGAAGGCTGTGCTGTATCAAGGTTAAGTTTTGGAAGCCATACCGGTACCCATGTCGACGCCCCTTCTCACATCCTGGAAAATGGCATGACTATTGACAAGCTGGAGCTCAAAAATCTGATGGGCACGGCTCTTATTCTTGATTTTTCTTCACTATCAGGTGCACTGACTGCCTATATTCTTGAAAAGGCCTTCAGGAACACGGCAGCTCCTGGAAATATCCCGATTCTCCTTCTGAAGACTGAAGCCTTTTCCCGAAAACAGAGAAATGCAGGTGAGGTCAGTCCCCCTGGTGAAGAGTCAGGTTCTCAGGATATGGAATCCGGGAAGGAAGAATTTGATTCTGCCTACCTTGACGAAAGCGGAGCGGCCTGGATTGTCGAAAAAGGTTTCAGGACGATCGGGATTGATGGTTTCTCCGTGGATAACCTTAGTTCTGAAACTCTACCTGCTCACCACATCCTTCTTTCAGGTAGCGTGAACATAGTAGAATGCCTTGAACTCGGCTCCGTAGAAGCCGGAATCTACTTCTTCATCTGTCTTCCCCTGAAGATTGAGAGCTGTGACGGCGCACCTGCAAGAGCCTTATTAATTTCCTACTCTTGATTTTTCATTTTAATCTCCGGTTTCTGAACTCCCTGGCATCCTTCAAAAACGGGACATGGTATACCTTATTCCGTCCTGCGTGACCAGCTCGAAAAGAAACTCTCCTGAGACCGGATACTCAATTACCACTCCCGTTTTTTCAGGAGATAACTGCGTCTGAATATTTTCCTGATTTTTCGAAGGTATCCATATTCCTTCTGAACTCCGCTCGCCCTTTATAAAATGCACTGGCTTTCCTTCAAGAAATAATCTTTTTTTAATCCCATTTTTATACTGATAGATAATGGTATTGTTTTCAGGAGCCCATTCCGAGTCGCTCAATTGCCCATTGCATTCGGGATCAGGGTCCACTCCGAAGCTAATGTACCTGACTGAAGCAGGGAAGGAAAATTCGAGGGTACACATTGTTCCTTCAGGACTATGGCTTTCGGCAAAGTCACGGGCATATCCCTCCTGAATTGAGCGGATCGACAGGGAAGCAGTCTCGACCTGGGCTTTAATTTGTGCATCTTCCAGAACAGGACTCGCAGTATGCCAGGCCTGAGCTACCAGAATTAGCACTGCCGCAAGTAACCCGAGATATACGACGAGTTTTAGCGGGATAGTATCTGCAGCCATGGTGTCGGAAGCGAGATCTCTCATATAAGAGTTAACATGCCGTACATAATAAAAAATCTTACTTTTCCTCTTAACAGATAACTTTTGGGAATAAAAAACGAAAAGGAAAACTTGAAAAATAGGAACAGATTACTTAAAGAATAAATAAGAAATTAAGTTGAAGGAAAGCTTGAATAAAGGACGGAGTAAAGAATAAAAGAAACTGGAATATAAGAGAAAAATCGAAGAACACTGGAGGGTTTAAAATAGAAGAAGAGGGTAATGAAAGTCTGCTCTGTATATGTTTTTCGGAAGAGCAGCTTGCCGAGATAAAGAAGTATGCAAGCATGAGTGGTATGGAAGTTGAAGAATTTATAAAGAGCATTTGCCTGACTCACTGTCTCCAGCAAATGGAATGCCTTTACGGGCAGAAGCCAGAAGCGCCTGAGGCTGCAGGAGGCACTTTAAAACCTGAGAATGGGGCAAAAATAGAACCAAAGAAAGTCGAATTTAAAGGTCAAAAACCAGGCTCAACCCCAAAAGATCTGCTTGATGGGCCACTAGTTCTGGATCAGCAATGCATCATGGATTTATTTGCAATCAAAAGAGAATTCGGCAATATTTCGAATAACAGGATCATCACTATTGCCCTGAAACTGGGCCTGAACCAGCTCAGTGTAGCCCTTGGTTTACTTAAAAGTAAACTGAAAGAATAATAAGAGCGGGAAAAGGAGGAAGGATTTGTATAATAATCCTTTCCGCGAAGTTTTCTGAGGTTACAGTTTACTAAGTTTTACTTTCAGGTTTTACTTTCGGGTTTTACTTTCAAGCCTTGCTGTCAAACCTTACTGTCAGGGCTTTCAAGTTTACCCTTAAACCATTCCAGAAAGCTGTCAATGGCCCTGCGCCGGTGAGAAATCTTATTCTTTTCGGCGTCTCCGAGTTCTCCGAAGGTCGTGCCCCTGTACTCGAAAATAGGGTCGTACCCAAAACCGCCTGTGCCTCTCTCTTCATACGCTATTTTCCCTTCAACAACACCGGGGAAAACCCGGGGTTCTTTTCCGGGCTCGCAATATCCGATAACGGTCTTAAAATAAGCTGTCCTGTCGGCTTCCCCTTCCATGAGCTTGAGCACTTTCGGGTTTCCGAGTCTATCCTCTACAAACCGAGAGTAAGGGCCTGGAAAGCCGTTTAAGGCTTTTATGAAAATTCCTGAATCATCTACCATTACAGGCATGTTAAGTTTATCCGCAACATGCTGGGCCCCATAGGCTGCAATGGGTTCAAGTTCGTTCTCCTGAAGTTCGGGGTAGCCGTTTTTATCTTGAATTACTTCAATTCCGAAAGTCTTGAGGATATCCCTTACCTCGGCAAACTTGCCTTTATTTCCTGTAACAAATACGATCTTATGCATAGCGAGCCCTCTTTTTTATTTCTTCAACGCGCTTGAGTACATCTTCTGAATCTATAAAAGTGCTCTGGTATCCTTTTTTAAAAGCTTCTATCAGGGCCTGGTGGTTGCGATGTGTACTCTCAAAGGTCTGGAAAAGCACGTGGACATCTACCCCTCTGGCCTCGAGACCTTTGTCGAAATACGCAAGCCCGAAATCAAGAAGATAGAGTCTTTCGCCCGCAAGCAGGAGGTTTGAGGTTGTCAGGTCCCCATGTACTATACCCGCACTGTGGAGTTTTCCTACAAGTTCTCCCACCTTTTCGGAAAGCTCAGGAGTAATCAGGTATTTTATGGGAATCCCATCAATGTACTGCATCTTAAGCTTGAAGTCTTCCACGTCATAAATGATCGGCGTAGAAACCCCGCTGCGCCGGGCTTCAGACATCAGCCGGGCTTCTGTCCGGTTTCTTTCGGTCCTGATCCTTTCATCAATCTCTTTATGCCTGTAAGCCTTCGGGACTCTTTCTTTGATAAGTACTTTCTTTCCTTCAGGCCCGTCTTCCAGGTAAACAACAGCTTCGGCCCCGTTATCCAGCATCTCTCCAATCCTGAGTGAAGTTCCAGGTAAAATCTCAGGGACCTTTTTCATCTCTTCTTCCCTGATCCAGGTCACTTTCACATCATCAGTCCTGAAACTCGGGTTTACGCGGGATTCTTCAAGGGAAATAATGTTTCCTGATTTATACATCAGAAGCCCGGTATATGCGATCATTGTCCCGTTATCTCCCATGAAACGTTTCTCGGGCACATAGAACTTAGCGCCTCTGGCTTCGCACATATCGTTTAGCATCTCCCGAAGCCTTGTATTTGCTCCGACTCCTCCTGCAAGCAAAACTTCCTTCTTTCCAGTGTGGGCAAGGGCTCGCTCTGCAACCTCAACAACCATTGCAAAAGCCGTTTCCTGGTAAGAGTAGCAGACATCTTCAAGGGGCGCTTTTTTAAGGGCCTCGCTGGCTGCCGTGGAAAGTCCGGAAAAGGAAAGGTCCATGCCTTTTATCACATAAGGAAGTGGGATATACCGATTTGCGTTCTTTGCGTATGCCTCGATTTTTGGCCCGCCTGGGTGAGGCAGGCCAGCTCCCCTTGCAAACTTATCAAGGGCATTTCCAAGCCCTATATCCAGGTTCTCCCCAAAGACTCTGTACCGCCCTCCCATATAAGAAATAACCTGGGAATTGGCCCCGCTTACGTAAAGAACGACAGGATCCTTTGCAGGCGTTCTCCAGATCCCGATTTCGATATGGGCAATGCAGTGGTTGACCCCTATCAAGGGAACGCCCAGGGATATGGAAAGCATTCTGGCTGCCGTTGCAACTGTTCTCAGGCACGGCCCAAGCCCGGGCCCCTGGGAAAAAGCTATTCCGTCAAGCTCGGAAGGCTCAACCCCCTTTTCTTTTGCCTCGGCAAGCAGCCTTTTTATAACGCTGGCTGCATACTTTGCGTGATGCTGGGCGGCTTCCCTGGGGTGGATCCCTCCGGTTTCGGGTTTGTAGGTCTCTGTGACCTCGGCAATAATCTCGGTCTCGGTCACGATTGCGGCACTCAGGTTCCAGGCAGTGCCCTCGATTCCAAGGATGAACGTGTTTTTCAAGGCTTACGGCTCCTTCCAGTCCTTTTTGCTGTCACTGCCTCCGATAATACAGGAGAGAACTTATATACATTTGCTTTTCCGGGTTACCGAATGGATTTTTCAAGCTTTTCTTTCTCAGGCTTTAAAAATTTCCGAGTTTTCGCACGCTTTCTTCCATGGGTTCGGGAGAGAACAGATTTCTTTCAAGCCTCTCACCAAACTCCTCAAGTATGGATGCAGGAATATCGACATCAGGAGGTGGAGGAGTAAGAGTTTCAAGTTCAGGCTCTTCTTTAGGCCTGCCATGCCTGAATCCTGGCAGGAGCACAACAGAAACCAGGAACAGGATAAAGGCTGCGTACTCTCTCCCGTAAATCGGCCACGAAACATAACCTGTGAGAGAAAAAATATAATTTACGTAGGACGCGGGCCAGGAAATTACTGGAAGGGATGACGCTGCCGGATGGGACAGCAGAAGGCTGAATATAAAAAGGAAAATGAGCCCGAAACTCATCTTTTTGGGCAGGCTGTTTGTCTTTGCATCGAGCCACCACTCCCACCAGGCAGGTTTCAGAGGGCCGGTACGAATATTTTTGAGGAGCAGGGCTGCAGGCTTTTTTACCTCAGCCGGGGTTTCAAGTCTCAGGCATTCCTCAAGCCTATCGGCAGCTTTTTGGAAGTAACGGGCTCTGTAGTAAAAAAGGCCCAGGAAATAAAGGGCATAAGCTTTCAGTTCGTTATCTTCGGATCTCTGCCAGATAGCTGCTTTTTCAAGCTTTCCTGCGGCTGCAAGGAGCATATACCTGAAACGTGCACTATTTTCCTCAAGAGAGGCTTCTGCATACATATACCTTGCGTACGCATCCCAGAGCAGCAATCTCCGGTCTTCCGTGTCCAGGGCGAGAGCTCGCCTGAATGACTCAAGTGCGTCCTCACATGCCTGTTCCTCAAGTTCTACTCTCCCTTTCAGGTTCCTTGAGAATGCGTTCTCAGGGGCTTCTGATATCGAGGCTTCGAGCTCTTTTAATGCACCCCTGCTGTTCCCAAGCCTGAAATAAAGCTCTGCAAGCCCGTTTCTGGCGTGAAAATTTTTCGGGTTTGCATCGATTGCTTTCCTGTATGCCTTGAGAGCTCTTTCGAAATCTTCCAGCCTGAAACAGGCAAAGCCCAGCAGGCAGGCAGGCAAATCCGAGTTTATCTCGTCTGCTGTTAGCTTTTCGAGAACGGCAACAGCTTTCTCAAACTCCTGCAGCCTTATGAGGACAAAAGCTTTCATGACCGAAGCCTGGGTATTGTGAGGGTCGAGGGTAAGGATTTCATCAAAAGCTTTCAGGGCTTTTCCCCATTCTCCGCAATGCGTAAAAACAAGGCCTTCTCCGGAACATGCAATTTTCTCGTCTTCTGAAAGCTTCCTTGCGCTTTCGAAAGCTCCTAAGGCATCCTGATACCTGCCAAGGGCATCCAGAGCAAGCCCTTTACCACTCCTGAGAATCCCCAGCCTGGGGTTTTTTCCAGCAAGGTTGAAAATCCCGGAGTCTTTGTCCTTCTCATTCTTTATGGATTTTTCTGTCCCTGAGGCCGTATAAATAGCCTCTTCCGTACCCTCGAGAGTTTCCAGGGCCTCTTCATATTTTCTCAGGCAGATGAGAGTAATTCCTTTACAAATCCGCGGAAAAGAGCTTTCAGAGTCCCTTTTCGCGGCATTGTCAAAAGCTTTAAAGGCTTCCTTATACTCTCCAAGCTCGGCAAAAGCAAACCCCCGGTATTTCCAGTTCTCATCCCCGATTTCTCCTTCCGGAAATCCCCCTGATAGTTCCAGATATTTTTTAAAAGCTGTCTGGAGCTGGCTTTCAAGAATCTCTTCAAAGTCTTTTTCCTGATATTTGAGCCGGGAAAGCGCAACTCCCCGGTTATAGCGAGCAGGCAGGCTTTCATAGTCAAGTTCAAGGAGCGTCTCATAGGCCTCGAGCGCTTCCCTGTATTTTCCAAGTTTACAGAGCGCGTTTCCCTTTCCGTTCCACGCAAAAAGGTTTTCGGGATCAAACCTGAGAGCTTCCCCGAAGGTCTCAAGAGCCCTGGAATATTCTTCAAGCTTATAATATACTTCTCCAAGCCCGCTTAAAATGCTGCTATTTTCAGCTCCGGAAGAAAGGGCCTTTTCATAAGCCTGAAGAGCTTCGTAAGGTCTCCCCAGGGCCAGGGAACAGTTGCCTGTTCCACCCCATCCCTCCGGACTCGAAGGGTCGGCTTCGAGAGCTTCCCTGAAAGTGTCAAGGGACTCCTGAGATCTTCCAAGAGTCAGCAGGGCTTTTCCTTTGCCGATTTTTGCTTCTATAAGAGAGTTGTTCAGTTCAAGTGCGCTTTCAAATGCCTCAAGAGCTTCCCGGCACCTGCCCAGCCCTCCGAGAAGCCTGCCTCTTTCGAGCCTATTTTTTGCGTTTCTGGGCTCAAGGATAAGGCTTTTTTCAAAAGCGGAAAGAGCCTCCTCCTTCCTTCCAAGGCCTTCGAGAATTCTGCCTTGGATTTCCCAGCCAGCAGCAGATGCAGGTTCGAGTTCCAGAGCTTTCTCGCACGCTCTTAAAGCTTCTCTCCTTCTGCCCAGGGCAAGGTATGCTTTTGCCTCGCCTTCCCATGCCCCCGAATGCGAAGGTTCCAGCATCAGGGTTTTTCCGTAAGCCTCGAGAGCCTCCTCATCTTTCCCAAGTACAGACAGGGCTGTTCCCCTGTAATACCAGGCCTTCAGGTTTTCGGGATTGAACTCGGCAGCTCTGGTAAAAGCCTGCAGGGCTTCTTCATTTCGTGAGAGCTGTTTTAAAGCAAGCCCGCTGTAATACAGCGCACCTGCGTGCTTCTCATCTCTTGTAAGCACGCCCTCAAAAGCCTCAAGTGCCTGTTCAGGCAGGTTCAGGTATCCGAGGGTAAGCCCCTTGAGGTAACGGGCAGGCACATTATCGGGGTCGAAATCAAGAGCCCTGCCAAAAGCCTGCAGGGCCTCTTCCGGCCGGTCCAGGTAACGAAGTATATTTCCCCTGTACTGCCACGCAATACTATCCTCGGGGTTTACCTCAAGTACGGCATTGAAAGCCTCAAGCGCCCTTTCAAAATTTTTCTCTGACCCGATCTGGTTTTTCAGGTTCAAAAGAGCAAGGGCTTTACTGTACCAGGCTCTGGCATAAAGAGAATTCATAGGCCCTCGGAGATCTTTGGATAAAATTTAGTTAATTTAAAATTCATTTAATTATATATGATGCCTATTATAAATACGGGCACAGAAGATAGTTACTGATTTAACTTTCAGTAATTTGCCGGCTCCTTTAAAATCAAACGCGGGCCGTTTATAGTGAAAGAGGAATTTAATGGAACAAACAAAAGAAATGGAAAGTTGAGAACAGATAGAAAACTAAAATCAAGTAGAGAATTAAAGGACGGGTAGAAAACTAAGAACAAGCAGAAATTAAAGCAAATTAAAAATTTATAATTCTTTCTTTTCCGTCGGCAACCTGATAATGAATCTGACATTTTTTAAGTTCAGGTTCCTGATTATAAGAAGTTTTTGCCTGAATCCTTCTATTTCCAGGCTTTCTATGTGCGCGTCCTTTATTGTAATAATCCATATTCTCGCGTTTTCTTCAGGCGACATGCCTTACTCCTCTTCTTGCCAGAAGGTGTTTCCTCAGCTTCCGGTTTTTAAGCCGGACTACAGTTTCGAACAGGTGCTCCAGTAACCTGATTAGTTTATCGTTTTAACCACCGCGATCACGGAAAAGTTCACTGAAGGTTTTATAGCCACGGAAAATACTGAAAGCACGGAACAATTATGCCGTTTTCTGCTTTCCTCCGCGTCTTCCGCGCTTTCAGTAGTTTAACTTTTCACCTGAGATTCGAAAGAAGACAAC
>CAZSVY010000216.1:0-5093 GCA_964610495.1 uncultured Methanosarcinales archaeon | reverse complement strand
ACAAACCTCCCATCAGGATTTCCTGTGAACCTGCCAAAAGAAGTGCTTGTAGGAAACGAGCTTAGGATTCAGCAGATGATCGAGGAAAAAGGGCTGGATTTCTCGAAAATGGTAAGGGGAAAACGCTCGGTTGCAGCACTTTTATATCCGCAGATTCTTTCAAGCTCGGATGGAGGGCTGGGCATGGAAGTTGGGGAATTTATGTCAGGCTGTTGTGCAGGCATTTTTCCCTCGCGCTACGACCCCTTCCTGCTCACAGGGCTTGAAGCCGGAAAAGAAGGAACCCCAAGTGTGGTCAGCCTGGTCTGCGGCTTCAGTGACGCCATAAAGACGATCGAGTCCCTTGAAGAAGTGCTTGGAGGAGTGATTGTGGTAGACAATATCGATCTTTCCTATTACGAAGCAGTCCTTGATTATGCCCTGGCAGTTAGCTACTTTACGCTAAATTTCATAGACGATAGGGTAAAGTACAAACTCCTCTGCAGGGAAGCCTTCCTCCTTGCAAAAGATATGGACTGGAGAGCACCTACCGAACAGTATTATGAACTTATAAGCGGGGCTCGCTTCTGCAAGCAGGAAAATACTGCCACCAGGAGATAAAAGAATAATTAAAAGTATTCGGAAAGGCTGCAACGAAAGATCTCATCAGAATTCAGAGAAAAAAGAAGGAAAGAAGGAGAGAATAAAAGAAGAGAAATAAGAAGGAAAGGAGAGAAGGAAGGAATAAAAGAAGGAAGGAATAAAAGAGGAGAAAAAAGAAGGAAAGAAGAAAAGGAAGGAAAGATAAAAGGAGAGAAGAAAAGACAACGAGGAAAGAGAGAAAATAACGAAAGCGGAAGAAAAGATAATAAAAAAGAAGAAAAGGGGAGAAGAAAGGAAAGATGACAAAAAAGAAGGGAAAAGGGAGAAAGATATAACGAGGTTTTTCTGAAATGTCAGAAATCAGAAAGCATTATTTTCTTTCCGAGTACTGTATAATTGCTGAAGAAAGAGCTAAAAGACCTTCAGATTTTGCAGGGGCAGGTAAAGACACCGGGAAAAATGGCTCTGAAAACTGCCTTTTCTGCGGGGGAGCTGAGGAAAACACTCCCCTTGCCACTGCAGTATATAAAAACGGGAAAATCTATGCCGATACACCTGAAAAAAGGGTACGCAACTGGGATTTCCGCTGCTTTCCGAATCTTTATCCTGCTCTTTCACCTGTCCAGAACTCGTCAGAGCATCGGGAAAATCGCCTCCGGGCCGAACCTGCATATGGATTTCATGAAGTTATCGTAGAATCACCTTTGCATGGGAGAAGGCTTGAGGACTTTTCCGACTCTGAAATCTCAGGACTCATGCAGGTCTATAGAGACCGTACATGCAGCTATATGACCCGTGAAAAAGTAATCTATGTTTCCCTGTTCAAAAACTCCGGGAAAGGAGCAGGGGCTTCGATTAACCACCTTCACAGCCAGCTTCTAGCCCTGCCGTTTTGCCCCCCTTTACTGGCAAGGGAACTGGACGTTATCAGGAAAAAAGAAAGATGCCCTTACTGTGCCATATTTGATAAGGAAAAGACATCTCCCCGTATGATATTTGAGAACAGCGAATGGATAGCTTTTACTCCTTACTCCTCAATGGGGCCGTTTGAAGTGTGGATTCTTCCTGAGAAGCATGTCAGTTCTCTTGGGGATTGCAATGACAAAATTCTTTTTGCTCTCGGGGAGATTCTGAGAGACATTCTCAAAAGTTACGGAAGAGTCCTTGGAAACCCGCCTTTCAACTATATGTTCTACCAGCTTTCCGAAGCCCCTGAGTATCACCTGAACCTTCGGTTGCTCCCGAGGCTTTCCATTAATGCGGGATTTGAATTGAGTACAGGAACTTATATCAATACGATATCTCCGGAAAGGGCAGCCTCTTATTTAAGGGGTGACTTTACGCCCGAAGGATAAGACCTGTAAAAGTAAACTTAAAAAGAGAGGCTGGAAAGTACTCTCATTATTTCCAGTCAAAAACATAAGAAAAATTCACAGATATGTTTATCTACCATTAAAAGGGAATAAACTTAGGAAGTATAGAGACCATATTCTTAATGTAAAAACTACCTTTGTATTATGTAAATCAAGGTCATACCCCTTTTACCTTTATATTTACCTTTATATAGTCAGTTGAAGGCTTAAGGGGGTATAGAGTTATAGAAAGATTGTGGTGACCTGAGTTCAGTAAACCTGAGATTAATAGAACTGATTGATAAAACTGATTAATAAAACTGAATTCAGCAAACTGGAGAATGTAAATATTAAAAAGGCAAGGGGAAGCCTGCATTCTCCGTTACTCCTTAACTCCCGTTTTGATAAAAGGGATAAGTGAGCATATGAAAAAGATTCGAATAGGAATGTTTACCTGGGAAAGTTTGTATTCGATACGTGTAGGAGGAATTTCACCCCATGTATCTGAACTCTCTGATGCTCTTGCGGCAGAGGGACATGAGGTCCACCTGTTTACACGAGACCGCGAAAATAAAGATGTATTAATCAAC
Organism: uncultured Methanosarcinales archaeon; assembly: GCA_964610495.1. Lineage (GTDB taxonomy): Archaea > Halobacteriota > Methanosarcinia > Methanosarcinales > Methanosarcinaceae > Methanosarcina. Next base: position 2,569 of record CAZSVY010000216.1, on the reverse strand, counting down.
GGAGTCCATTATCACAAGATTGCCTGTGACCAGAGCGGGGGAATCGTGGAACAGATGAACCGGATGTGCGACGGTATGTACTGCCGGTTCCTTGAAGTGAGAGAAAGTGCAGGAGAATTTGATGTTCTTCATGGCCACGACTGGCACCCCGTAAATGTCCTGTGCAGGATAAAAGCCCAGTTCGGACTGCCTTTTGTGCTGACCTTCCACAGTACGGAATGGGGTCGTAATGGAAACCACCACGGGGACTGGTGGGAGGCAAAGGAAATTTCCCACAGGGAGTGGCTTGGAGGCTATGAATCCTCGGATATTATCACGACCTCGACCGTACTTAAGGAAGAGATCAAGCACATCTATAAAATTCCCGATTACAAGCTCTGGGAAATTCCTAACGGCATAAATGTGGGAAAAATAAAAAGACAAATTGACCCTGGAGATGTGAAAAGGCATTATGGCATCCATCCATGTCTCCCAGTGGTGCTTTTCACGGGGAGGATGTCCTATCAGAAAGGACCTGACCTGCTGGTGGAAGCTGCGGCTAAAGTCCTGAAAAAAAGAAATGCCCAGTTTGTGCTTATAGGCGAAGGAGACATGCGCTCCCAGTGTGAAAATCAGGCCAACAGGCTTGGTATAGGGAATTCATGCAATTTCCTCGGGTATGCCCCGGATGACACTGTGATAGACTGGTTCAATGCCTGCGACCTTGTTTGCGTGCCCAGCCGGAACGAGCCCTTTGGAATTGTGGTGCTTGAAGCCTGGGACGCAAAAAAACCTGTAGTTGCAAGCGATGCGGTCGCCCTCGTGGAGAATTTCAGGACAGGCGTTATTGCCCATAAAGAACCCTCTTCTATCGCCTGGGGCCTCAATTACGTCCTTGAAGGACTTGGCCACAACCGAATGGGGGAAAAAGGTTACGATCTTCTCAAAAAACGATACAACTGGAAAACAATAGCTGAAAAGACTCTTGAAGTATACGAAAAAGTAATTGAAAAGCACGAATCTACAGCAGGAAGAATCAGTTCAAGACCAGGAATTCGGGACGGAAGTAATCTTGATAAAACCCGTAATGGAGATGCCCCTGATAGAATCTGAGTGTACAATGAACAGAATTTTATTATACTTAATTTTTTAACTAACTTTTTTACTATTTTGATAACATCTAATTTTTATTTAATTTTTTAAGTTAGTTTTGAGCTAATATTCGGCGTTCGGACCAGGGTTTAATTCATATAAAGTATAAATTTTCAAAGGACTTCCGCATTCCACAAAATTTGGAAAGGGAATCCTTTGTTTGCAGAGGAACCGTTTAAACGACGTCCTCTTCGTCTTCTTCGTCAAATTCCTTGTAGCTGTCGCTTCCTACCATTGCAGCCGAGATGGAATCAATTCCATCAAGCCATTCTGCGACAATGCCGTAGGGAAGGTCGGCCATAACTTCTTCAGGCAGGCTTTTTCCTTTTAGCACGAGCGCACCGCAGTGTGCAGTATAGTCAAGGGCAAGCTCAAGGTTGTCCGATTCCTCAGCCTCAATGGCTGATTTTGCAAGCTCTGCAATATCGGCTCCCTCCTCATAGTCGCCCATAACATAGGACTCGAAGGCGACAAGGGCCCCCATAAGAGAGGTCTGGATCGATTCGATCATAAGGTCGACATCTTCGGAAATTGGCTCGACCTCGGAAAGTACGATGTCCCGGATCTCAGCCAGGATCTCCAGAGCTTTTTCTCTGGATAGCATACCCTTATCAAAGCGTGCAGTTACTTTCAGGCAGGCAAGAATAACGTCATCAACCATATTTACGAATATGGCACTCTCCTTTCCGGCTTCTTCTTCCGATTCCTTTATCTGGAAACCGCTCTCTCTTGCCCGTCCGAGCCAGTTTTCCCAGCGCTTTTGGGTATAAAATTCATAGGGGGGGACCTGGTTCATTTCCTTTTCAGGCACTTATAACACCGCTTCTAACCTTTTTTATTTATTGATAATCAATCTTACTATTACTAAAATGTGTTTGTTTACATTCACCAGGACAATTTCACCTTTTTCAGGGAATAGTTGGCTTCGCACCTGGAATCAAGGTTTTCGAGAACCTCTACAATTTTGCATTTATCGCCTTTTGAAAGCCCTTCAGGGTGGCAGATCTCAAACACCCCGCACTCCCTCTTGCCGCACTTTGGAGGTTCATACATTATTTTTGCCCCGTCAACTGCCTTTCTTGATTCCACTGTGGTCAGGATAGGAGCCCTGCTGACATCTACGGCAAGTACACCGCTATCATGCAGGAAACATTCGTGGATGTCGTTGCTTCTGATTCTCTCGACCCTGTACCTGCGTCCGGGTTCAAGGTTAAGGCAGGTATTCTTCAGCCGGCATTTCTTGCATTCGGGCATCTCACCTTTAAATATGAATTCCAGCCCTTCCCTTGCAAGCCGTGATCCGATAAGTGTTATTTTGGTATCGCTTTCTGTCATATATAACTCTTCCATATTGTTGTCTTCGGGCCTTTGCCCCAAGCCTTTTTAAAAAAGGCTTGATCGAAAATCCCTCGCAGCGGCGTGATCAACCGGCGCAACG
>CAZSVY010000215.1:0-7546 GCA_964610495.1 uncultured Methanosarcinales archaeon | reverse complement strand
GAGTAAGGGTTCTGTAGAGAAGTTCTACAGGTAAAACTTGGAACGGTGTAAGCGAGACACGACTAAACAGTCGCTCTAGGGCAGTATAGCGTCGGTTGAAATACCGTAGATGCCTGCGACTTCAGTCGCGGGAGCTGTCACGATCTCTGGTATGCTTACAGCATATGTAGATATTTATCAAGTTCCCAGGGGTGAACAATTGTTTTGTATTCATCCCATTCCATCTCTTTAGCACAGAGATAGTGACTGAAAACGTGTTCTCCAAGCACTTCTTTTACGAATTTGCTGCCTCTCATTTCATCAATTGCCCCTTTGAGGTCTGCAGGCAGGGAATGAATACCTCTCTCCTCCCGCTCTTTTTCCGTAAGATGGAAAATGTTCACGTTAGTTGGTTCTCCTGGATCGATCTTGTTCTTTATCCCATCAAGTCCGGCTCTGAGCATCAGGGCGAAGGCAAGGTAAGGGTTACACGCCGGGTCTGGACATCTCAGTTCCACTCTTGTCCCATTGCCACGGGTCGCAGGAATCCGGATCAGGGAACTTCTGTTCTTTGCTGACCAGGTGATGTAAACCGGTGCTTCATACCCTGGTACAATTCTCTTATAGGAGTTAACAACCGGATTTGTAACGGCTGCGAATTCCTTAATGTGTTTCAACAGGCCACCAATGTAGTACATTGCTTCCTGAGAAAGCTGGGTTGGAGTTTCCGGATCATAGAATGCATTCTTGCTTCCCTTGAAGAGAGACTGGTTGGTATGCATGCCTGAGCCGTTTACCCCGAAGAGAGGTTTTGGCATAAAGGTGGCATAATAGCCTTTGTGATATGCGATTGATTTTACCACATATTTGAAAGTTACAACATTGTCTGCGGTACTGAGCACATCCCCGAATCTGAAGTCAATTTCATGCTGGGAAGGTGCGACTTCGTGATGGGAGGCTTCAATCTGGAAGCCCATATGTTCGAGAGCATAGTCAATATCTCTACGTACATCCTGTGCACGGTCAAGGGGTGCGAAATCGAAGTATCCTCCCTGATCCGTAAGCTCTGTGGTCGGATTTCCGTTTGCGTCAAGTTTGAAGAGGAAGAATTCCAGTTCAGGACCTACATTCATTGAGTACCCCATTTTTTCGGCTTCTGCGATTGCGCTCTTAAGAACGTATCTGGGGTCTCCCTCAAACGGCTGGCCATCAGGAAGATATACATCTCCAAGGATCCTGGCTACTGCGCCGGTTGCAGGTCTCCAGGGAAGAATCCTGAAAGTAGACGGGTCAAGCACAAGTTTCATGTCCGATTCTTCAATCCTTGTAAAGCCCTGGATCGAAGACCCGTCAAACATTACCCCGCTTTCGAAAGCTTCTTCCAGCTGTTCGACAGGGATTGCCCAGCTTTTGATGATGCCGAGTGTATCCGTAAACTGGGTTCGGATAAACTTCACGTCTCTCTCATTTACAGCCTCTATTACATCTTCTTTGGTTGTACACTTTTTTATCTGCACCATTTGATTTCCATCCTAACTAGGCATTAGGTATCCTTTTACCTACCTTATAACATATATATTTTTCCCGCATCCCTATAAAATATTGAGCTGTCAAAGTGCCGAGCAGATAGCGTTATTTTTGGAAATATTTGTATCCCTCATCCCACTTCGTTGAATACTGTGCCTCATTCCCACTTTGTTGAATCTATTTCTAATCTCATGTATATAAAACTCATTAAAGCTTATACTAAAAGGGTAGATTTCTCAGGACAATTTGAGTTTTTTCTTCTGGCAGCATGTATTTGCAAAAAGGCTGTAAACGGTAGGGGAAAAGGCTTAAAGCTTTTTTGAACCCTAATATTAATAACGGTTGGAGTACAGAATAATTTTCAGGTATTGTATGGTTCAAAGGGTTAATTTCTTCAAACTTCTGACCTCTGTATTGCTCTGCCAGCTTGCAGGGGCAATAGGTTCGGTATTTACAGTTTCATCTCTCGAGAACTGGTATCTTTTACTAGAAAAGCCGGCTTTCACCCCTCCATCCTGGGTCTTCTTTCCGGCCTGGGTTACGCTTTATACGCTTATGGGAATCTCATTTTATCTCGTCTGGGAGAAAGGGCTGGAAAGACCGGGGGTCAAGATTGCGCTACTTGTTTTCGGAATTCAGTTAGGCCTTAACGCTCTCTGGTCTTTTCTTTTCTTTGGGCTAAAATCTCCTTACTATGCTTTTGTCGAGATTATTTTGCTCTGGCTTGCAATCTTTCTGACAATATTGAAATTCAGAGAAATTTCAAAAATAGCTTCTTATTTATTGTTGCCTTATATCCTGTGGGTTAGCTTCGCTATGCTGCTTAATTACTATATCTGGATTCTGAACTCATGAAGAGGGTTTTCAAACTAGTTATTGAATCTCTGAGCTATTCAAAACTGGCTTATTCAAACTGGTTTTATCTCTGCTTTTTTTCTATTTTATTCTCTCTGAACTCACCGTTCTTCAGAGTGAGATCCTTGAGTGAAACCCTTCGTTGATAAAAAAGCTGTAAAGAAAGTTTGCCTAGAGGCCCAGGATAAACTTTCGTTTTTCTGGATATTATTTCGTATATTTTTCGTATTAGAGAGCTCCACAGCCGCAGCTTCTTCCCAAAAGGGTTGATATCCGGTGCTTCAGATGATGAATATCATCTTCGGACATGTCCTGAAGCTCTTTTTTATGCTGTTTTTCAATATGATCGAACATAGCATTTTCAACTTCTTCCAGTTCGTTACCAGCAGCCATAAAGTTACACTTAAACCCCAGATCACCGCATTTTATTATCTTCATAATATCTCCTCTAAGCAAAAAAATCTCTAAAAAGTTGTCTTTATTAATTCAGATAAAATATAATAAAGATTAATAGGATATAAAATTAAGTTTTTCAGATTACTTTCCGATAATCCATTATTTATCGCTGCGTTACCGAACCGGAATATACCTTGCACACATGAAGCACTCTTTATAGGGGACTTTGATGGTAAGCATTCCTTTACTATTGACCGCAGTTGCTTTTTCGGGGTCTACCGGCCCATCCAGGAAAAAAGACCCGAAATATTCTACGGTTTTACTGAACGCTTTCAGATAGAAGCTATTTTCATGCATCAAAAGTGTTATATTCTCACTTTCTACGTCGGGAAGCTCAACTTCCAGAGTGAGAAGTTCGTGTTTGTCATCGTGATACATTGCTAGTATCGGAGTTTTCAATATTCTGGGTATGGCACTTTCCATAGCACTCTCTCCCCTTAACGAAATTTATTATGAGAGCCCTTCCCTCACTCGATTTTTACATCCACTGCTTTTTCGAAAGGCTGCTGATAAGGTACTTTTACTTTAAGCACACCGTTTGAGTATCTGGCTACCGTTTTTTTCGGGCTTACCGGGCAGCAGACTGCGTAACTGTCTGCATACTCAACCTCTTCTTTGGTAGCTTTTATATAAAAACCATCTTCGGTGATCTTAAAGGTAATATCTTTTTTTATACCCCTGGAAGAATTACTTCAATTTCAGGTTCTCAAACTCATCATCAGGATATGCACTGATAACCGGTGACAGTCTTAAAATGTCTGCCATTATTTACCCCCAAAATAACATCACCGATTAACGTATTTATATGTATCTCCCCCACATACCTGAACTCCACATACCTGAACGTATATAAACTGGAGACTCTATTTATATAAATTCAAGTCAGTTGAACTCTTTTTGAAATCAGACCGTATGCGAGAAAACTATTAGTCAAGCTTTCTATTTGGATTCATGTTATTCGTCCCGGTTTCAGGAATTTTCTAAAGCCGTTTAATGCTCGGAATACTTTATTTTTAATTTAGTTTCCTCAGGATATATTTTCAGTATCTGGGCCTTATATTGAGGGAATACCTGAATCAAAAGGCCTGGTGGAAAGTAATTTGAGGCGAACGATATTTGTACGAAAAAGAGGGCTCCAATTCTTAAAATGGACAATTAGTTTATATAGTGCGAAATCTTTTTCTTTAACGGAGGATAATATTAAACTTAGCTCTTCGATCATTTTTAAGAAGAGTTTAGTTTCTAGTTTAATTAACGCTCATTTGGAGGCAGGTTCCATAATATAAAGATATCTTTCTTATATTTTTTTCACCCTTTATTTACAATGTAATAAAGGAAGAAATCTTTAATAAAAAAAACAAAAGGGAGAAGTTATTGGGGGCATGTTTCAATATGCAAGATTGAATTGGGCAATCTATCAAGCACCTCAGAAACCTCTAAAAGAGAAATAAAGAGCTTCTCAGAGGTTAGTTTAGAAGCTTAATTTCCTATTTATATAAACCATCTGAGGCATAACTACTTGTGTAAAACTATCAAGATATTTATCCGAACTTAATAGTTTCAACAAACTACTTACTAAATCCATACCCATTCAAGATTGGGGTCTAGAATTGGGGTCTAATATAAGTGATAGGAGTGATCCGATACGGTAGAGGGAAGGGGTTGATTTACGAATGACCGGAAATGTCATAGAAGTAAATAATCTTGAGCATTCATATGGTTCTATAAAAGCTGTTGACAATATTAGTTTTACTGTAAAACATGGGGAGATTTTCTCATTTCTTGGTCCAAACGGGGCGGGCAAGAGTACCGTGATTAATATTCTCACGACACTGAAGAAAATCCAGAAGGGCGAAGCCAGAGTTAACGGGTATGATGTTGCAAAGGAATCGAAATCCGTAAGAAAATCAATAGGTATTGTTTTTCAGATGCTTTGCCTTGATCATGAAATGACCGTATCTGAGAACCTTGAATATCACGGTAAGATTTATTCCATGTCAAAAAAAGAAAGAAAAAAGCGCATTGAAGAGCTCTTAAAGCTGATAGATCTGGAAAGTAAAAGGGATACTCTGGCAAAAGAGCTGAGCGGTGGTATGAAACGAAGGCTTGAGCTTGCAAGAGGACTGATGACAAAACCCGCAGTCCTCTTCCTTGATGAGCCAACCGTAGGTTTCGATATCCAGACGAGAATGAGAATGTGGGAGTACCTTAGAGAGATTAAGAGAGAAGGCACTACCATATTCCTGACAACACACTATATGGAAGAAGCAGATCAATTGAGCGATAGAATAAGCATAATTGATCATGGAAAAATAATCGTAACCGGAAGTGCGGATGAATTAAAGAATAAACTTGGTAAAGATCTTATTTATCTGGAAACCAGTAATAACAAAGCTGCTGCAGAGATTTTAAGGTCACTCCAATCAGTAAAGAGCGTAACCGAAGATACAAAGTCCCTGAGGGTCCTGATCGGAGAAGATGTTACTCACGTGCTTCCTCAAATTATGGAGAAAATTCGGGGAGAAGGGATAGATATCACAACCGTAAATATTAAAAAACCCTCAATGGATGATGTTTTTGTTCATTACACCGGGCATGGGCTAAGGGAAGGCGATGAAAATGAAAAACAACAAGGAATGGAAGTAGAGGGGGTCTCGAAATGAACTTCGAATTTCGTGCAATATACTGGAGAGAGATGCTAAAATTCTTCAGATTCAAATCGGTGCTCTTCAGTTCACTGATCCAGCCTGTAATGTGGCTGGCATTTTTCGGGCTTGCTATGTCAGATAGTTTTGACCAACTAACTTCACTTATTCCAAACGTATCCGGTGCTCCCGTAGTCGATTACCTCTCTTATATGGGTGCAGGAATAATTGCAATGGATGTGCTGTTCAGCAGTCTGTTTGGAGGCACCACCCTTATGTTTGATAAAAAGTTCAGTCTTTTAAGGGAAACTCTCGCAAGTCCGGTTCCCAGATTCCATATCATTCTCGGAATTGGACTTTCCGCTGTGACTAAAGCCTTTATCCAAACTTTCATAATAATAGGATTTGGGAAATTTATAGGAATGGACTTCTTTAAGGGATATACTCTTGCTGAAACCATTACCGCAGTTATGGGAATTATGATACTGGTTGCAACCTTTACTCTGGGCTTCCTTTTCCTGTCAGGTTCTATTGCAATTACCATTGAAAACCCGGAAGGAATGCAGTCAATTCTTACCCTGCTTAGCATGCCCCTCTTCTTTGTAAGTAACGCCCTTTATCCTATCGATTCCTTCCCTCCTTTCCTTAAGTTTCTCTCGATGTTTAACCCGCTGACCCTGCTGGCAGATGGAATTCGTTATTTTGCTTTAGGGACTAATTTCTCTGTAATGGGGAATCACTACATTTATACTACAGCCAATATAAGTTTCTATTTCTTGGGCCTTATTTTCTTCGCCCTTTCAATGCTATCTATTGCTATGTGGAGGTTTAATAAAGTAAATATATAAGTATACTCAGTTTTACTTATTTCCTTTCAATTTTTATCCTGGAGATTATGAAGATTGCCTGTCTAGCAGGCAATTTTTATCACCCTAGCCTTAAGTGGGTTCATAATCCTGATCTTATAATTCAGGAAAAAATTTAAAGCATATCTAATTAGCTTTTCCTTTTTTGAACAGTCAAGGCTTATTAATTAGACTTGTTCTTCAGTTAATATCCAATTGAAACTATAATAGTAATGATTATGAGTAGTAACTATAGTAATAATGATTATGATTGTGTGAATAGTGATTTCTATGGGGGCTTTGAGCCGTATCTTTTTCAAACCAGACACTGGAAGAACCACGTTATAGGCCTGGTCACTAGGCCTGGCCACTCTTCCCGGGTAAAGGATTTCAAGCTTTCCTGCTTTGTTCCTATGAAGTCGGAGAGTTCTTTGTAAAAGGTTGTATCCGAAAGACACTTCTGCCTATCGTGGCTCTAAGCCAGGAGGAGTTCATACATCTAACTTCTATTTTTTAGGAACTGGTTCGTATCAGAAATTTCCAGTGAAGTTTTAAGAAGGACTACAACTTAAAGAAAGCAGGCCTTTTTATTGCGCTACTAATTATACTAAGAGCACTCCTGCCAGAGCGGAAACCTTATGATGTTTACAGGGAAAAAGAAGTAAATTAAGTGTTTTTATAAATTTACAGGATCATATCTATTATATTGTTCCTGAGGACAAAAATTACTTGCTTTGTAGAAATCCCTAAGCTTCAATTATCAGGTTAGATTTTAACTCCGAAATTTAAAGCTATAATTTAGTGAAAAACCAGAAATCATTCATATCTCAAGCTGCAGATAAACAATTGAAAGCATCTATTACGCAGAGAAAAGGAAGATAGGCACACAGACTTTCGAGCTACAGGCGATTACCGCAGTTATAGCGTTTAGATTGGGTTCTTCCGTGCCCTTCTTATAAAGCATGAAGTGGTTTGGGACCATTTACAGCTCGTAAAATACGAAAGAAAAGGAACGTGGACACACAGTGCCCGTACTTTCCGTATTACATGTTTTCCGTGGTTGGACAGGTTCGAATTAGTTTTTCCAGCCTGTCGATTTCCCACAGTTAGAGGTGGCGATCAAATTAAACATACAAATTTACTTTCTGACACAACCTTTTAAGCAGTAAACTCTCTTTTCATTAAAAACTTAAATCTTTTCATTTCAAAAATTTAAACATTTTTCATTTCAAAAGTTTA
>CAZSVY010000214.1:0-11346 GCA_964610495.1 uncultured Methanosarcinales archaeon | reverse complement strand
CTATGGACATTTCCATAGGGTATCGGGATACAGGCACAGGGAAGAATATTCCCTTCCGGGGTAATATGGAGCCACTTGCGGCCTGCCATGCAGCCTGTAGTCCTCATGACCTGTGGGATAGGAAATACTCTGGGGCCTTCTTTCTCCCTGGCTCTGGATACGAAATTATCAAATTTTCTCAGGTCTTTTGGGGTCATGATTTCGGAGGCGTGATCCATCCACCTGCCAGTGGGGACTATTTCGTAGAAGGAAAGTTCGTGGACTTCGAGCTCGGACGCAAGAGCATACAGCTCTTCAAGTTCGCTCACGTTGTCCCTGGAAAGCACCACATATATATTTACGAGCAACCCTGCCTTAATACCGTTTTTAACGGCCTCAACCGCACTTTTAAAAACTCCTTTTCTACCCCTTACATAATCGTGTTTATCTTCGTACGCGCTGTCAAAACTGACAGTAAGGGAATAAAGGCCTGCTTCTTTGAGGCTGCTGGCACGCTCTTCGGTCAGCCCTACCCCTGAGGTAAACATGCCTGTAATCGCTTTTTCAGGGTCCACATACCTTATCAGGTCTTCCAAACCCGGATAGGTCAGAGGCTCGCCTCCGTCAAAGATCACGAAGGTTGTGCCCATTTCAAGCACCTGGTCGATTGTGGATTTTACGGTTTCAGGGGCAAGTTTTTCCCGGTTTTTGGTGTCAGGCAAAGCACAGTGGATACAGTTGTTCGGGCATTCTTCAGTTATGGATATAGTTACCTGATCCGGAATCGCTTTTCCCAGAATGGAAGAAAGCTGGCTTTTTACCAGACGGTTAAAACCCATGCTTGGCACCGGAGGCATCCATGTTGAGCAGATGAGCCTGTCTGCCTCGACTTTTGCAGGCTTTTCGCCTTCAAAAAGTGAGAGGTTTTTCTCAAGACTTTTTCTCATAAGGATGGACGCAGCCCCGCTGGTTTTCATCCTCATGTATCCGTCTTCGATTTCGGTATAAACTCTGAGAAAGGGGCTTTTATAGAAATCGTATTGCATATTTCTTCCTGCACCTGGTATTTGATGCTTATGTCCGTATAAATGCTGTTCTCTTTTGCTCTTTTAAACTTCAGTTCATCTGTTCCTGAGGAGTGCCGTACACTTTAAGATTGCAGAGGGTTTTTTCTTTAGCATGAATGCAAAAATCTGCATCGCCTGCTCAACTGAACTTCCATGAATAAATGAGAGATCCTCCTTTTCAAAGACCTTTACCATCTCATCAATTTCCCGATCCGTCATTTTCCTGAGGGTTTCAAGCCCTATCCGTCCCAGGTAGTGCTCAGCTTTAAATTCTTTTTCCCAGATCTTCCTGTACTCTAACAGGGCAGATTTTGAGACATCTCCTTTTCTTATGGCGTCTGCAGCCACATCTCCACATATCTGGCCTGCCCTCATTGCATAGCCTATTCCGGACTGACCTGCTGCTCCGCCAGCAACCATTATCCCGTCGGTTATGTACTCCTTCGGAAGTGTCACTATAGGGTCTCCGCCGGAAAGTTTTCTTACAACTTCAAGCTCTTCGAGCTCTTTAAGCTTTTTGAAATGTTCAACCCAGGCATTAAGGTAAGGCGTTGCATCCGTTCCGCATCTGCGCACATAGGCTCCGATTGCGGCATTATCGCCTCCTCTTGGGGCGTATGTAGTTTTCCAGCCCGGGGCGTGATTCCCTACATAGTATTCAAACATCTTCGGTTTCCCAAGTCCGGGACTTCTGATATCCAGTTCAATTCCCCAGGCAATATCTTCAGGGTGTTTCATTGTCTTCAGGCCCAGAAGGGAAGCCATTTTTGAATTTATACCGTCGGAGATAATAACCAGTTTTGAGGTGAATACCCCGGCAGAGGTGTTGACAGTAAAGTTCTCTCCTTCCCTGTGAATCTCCTGAACTTTTACTCCTTTTCGAAGGTCTACGCCGGTTTTCATTATTTTCTTCGCATAAAACCTGTCGAATGCTGTTTTATCAATAGCGTACCCGGGCGCTTCAACCTCCACTGTCCTTCCTGAAGGGGAAATAATCTTCATGCCTTTCAGATAATGCACCACATAAGAAGGGTCTGCCTTCTCTCCGCATTTATCGAGCATCCCCTTAAAAAAAGAATTTGCAGGATGGGGCGGGTGCCCGATTTCCTCTTTTTTTTCCAGTAAAAGAACTGACGACCCTTTTTCGCAGGCGTTCCTTGCAGCCATCAGCCCTGCAGGAGATGCCCCTATTACAATAATATCCGCGTCCATTTTTCTCGACCTTTTTACCAGAAAATGGAGATGTAAGCCCCTGCATAAATGCACAGTGCCACATCAAGAATCATTGACCCGAACATAATCGCTCTATAATTTGAGCCGTTAAGGAAGAGCTTGCCGCCTCTTTCCGGGGTAGGGTTTTTGATAAAATCAAAACACTGGGCAAGCATCCAGAGTCCTGAGGCAAGGACTCCTGCAAAATATACAGGGCCAAGCTGAGCTGACCAGCCTATGATTATGGAGGCAATAACTCCCACAATCCACCAGAAAGTGACGAACCTGGCAGTAAATGGAATTCCAAAGGTAACAGGCATGGTAGGGGCACCTTTCAATCTGTCTCCCTCCACATCTCTGGAAACTCCTCCAAGGGTAAAGGCCCAATCCGTGACGCATATCATTAGCCCGAAGCAGATAGCCGGCAAGGGGAGAAACACCCCGTCGCTGCCTTTCAGTATTCCTGCCGGGTCAAAGGCAAGCCAGATGCCAACAGGCACTAACCCGTAGGAAATACCAACCGGTAAGAAGCTGAGAAAGGTATTCCTTTTTGCAAAGACTGAGTAAACGGTGATGGTTCCAGCCGCAATAAAAAGGATAAAGAGAGATTCAGGGTTCAGATATGCAGCTGCTGTACCCGCGATTACTAGTAAAAAGACGGCGTAAAAAAGCGCAGAGCTCTTTGAAACTCTGGAAGAGGGCAGAGGGCGGCCAGGCAGGTTGATAGTATCGATATCGACGTCGCAGCAGTCATTGAAGACGTATGAGCTTGTAATGGCTGCAAAGCCTCCTATTACTGCAATCAGGAAGGGGAGAAATTCAGGAAGCTCTTCGGTTGCCAGATAGGAAGCAAGGATTGCACTCGAGGCAGGTAGGGTAAGGTCCATGTAGTAGAGTTCGGGTCTCAGCAAGCGCAGATAAGGACTGAGTTCGCCGATTCTTGCTGTAAGGGACAATAGTTTCACCTAGACTTTTCCGGTTTATACGGGAATTTTTATATCAGAACTTTGTACTTTGGCTCTTTCCCTGTTTAGAGGGTTCTTTGCAGGTAATTCTATAAAGGTTTGCACCTCAAAAAAGTTTTCTTTTTATCTTTTTGAGGCAAATTTGATTCTGAGTAAGTCTGAGGGACTTACAGGATATCCGGCGCCGTTAATGAGCTCTTCAATATTTATTCTTTTCTCCAGTCTTCCCTGTATACCAGTTTTGCTTTTTTGCTTATTTCTTCAATCAACGGATGTCTGAACTCCTTCTCGCAGACAAAAGTAAACTCGGCTTCCGGGTTCAGCTCCATCAGTTTAAGCGTATTTGAAAGAGCTGTGTCAAGGGCTTCGTAATCCGGAAATTTCGGAACTTCGGCATTGAAAGGATACACTTCTTCCATTTCGGCAGGAAATGCCCCGAAAGGTGCTTTGAAAATAAGAACCTGGTCGTAAGCTTTCTCTCCTTTTACCGGGCCTGTCCTGATAATTACCGAGCCTTGCAGGCTGAACCTTTCCAGCCGTTTTCCAAAACGCAGGACTTCAGGGCGGGAAGCGGATTCGGGCCCGCAGTAGAAGAAGGTGCCTTTTGTAGCCGGATCAAACTGCTCTAGCCAGGGAGAATGGGTATAAAATTTTTTCAATCCATCAAGAAGTTTCGGGTGGGCACGACAGCGCTGCTCAACAAGTTCGAGCAATTTTCCATCTTTTATGCACTGTTTAATCAGCCGGATCTCAGCGAAGGTCGCGTAGAGGTTATGCCTTCCCAGAAGCTCTTCCCGGTTGTCGGCTTTTTTCAATTCGTCTGCGCCGTACCTTGAACAGATCGGACAGGAACAGGGCAGATAATTCAGTTTTTCAATATGGTAAGTCCCGTTTACAGTAATATAGCGCCCGTCCTTGGCGTAAAGGGCATAGGCTGCCGAATCAAAAAGGTCACAGCCCAGGGCTACTGCAAGGGCGAACATCATGGGATGCCCCGCCCCGAAGAGGTGAACCGGGGAGGCTGGAGAAAGCCCTTTTTTGGATGCGGCAATCACGTCAACAAGTTCCGCGTAACGGTAGGCTTCCATGAGCGGAACAACGGCTCCCAGGGGATAAACTTCAAAATTGAGGCTTTTGAGGTGTGAGGCAGCCTTTTCCCTCAGTTCGGGGTAGGTTGAGCCCTGAACAGGGCCTGCAAGAAGCTGCTCGCCCTGGACAAATTTGCGGGCTGCTTCCAGCCTTTCGGCTGTGACTGCAAGCTCATCTTCAGCTCTCCTGAAATGGACATCAGGGGGCGTCGGAATATCCAGCGGGACAATAATGTCGCTTCCTATCTTTTGCTGGAACCCGAGAATTTCCTCATTCGTAACTTCCACGGATCCGTATACGGAAAGCTGGAAGGAACCTGAGTCCGTCATAATGGGCCCGTCAAAATCCAGGAGCCCGTGCAGCCCTTTCTCAAGAGCGACACTTCTCAGTTCTTCCTTGCGGTAGATAATATAGGAATTGGTAATCAGGATCTCTGCCCCGAAATTTCGCATTTCTTTCGGGGGGATAAGCTGAATATTTGGATTAACTACAGGCATAACGGTGGGTGTCTCAATGGTCCCATGGGGAGTCCTGAGCCTTCCTATCCTGCCGCCTGCGTCCTTATCGAGAATTTCGAATATTGCTGACATGCCGGGGTTATACATGCCCCTCAGATATATTTATCTTTGGGGACTGGCGAGAAGCCAGGGCAAACTCTGGCGAATCACCCGAGCTTCCTCACCAATCTCAAACGAAAGCTGAATCGCCTTATTATGGAAATTGATTTCTTTCCTGATTGTTCCAACTTTAATCTTCTTTGGCTCGCGGCATGGCAATAATTTCCCTAACCTGAAGGGAAAAGAATTCACCGCTGTGAGCTGGCCTGAGCACGAGGGCTACATCTGCACCCCATCTTGTGCCTCCTATCGCTATAATTTCCGTGTTGTCGGAAATAGGGATATGGCCTGAATCGGCTGCCATAATTGCAACTTCGATAGCTACCTTGAAGCCTTTTCCGAAGAGAGACCTGAGAGCGTCCGAAATTACTTCCACTCTGGAATACCCTCCGAATTTTTTCGTAATTGAACGTTCTACTCCTGAGAATATATGGGATTGAGTGGTTATGACGGCTCCAAGCTCTTCAAGCTTCTTTTTATATCCCTCTTCCACTTCCCATTCGCCTTTTTCCTTCTGCCCATACTGGTGGCTTATTCCAATAACCTTTATATCACTGCCCTTTACCGCTTCTGCCATTTTTAGCGCGGTTTTTCCGCTGGTGCTTGCCACCACAATATAGGAGATCTGAAGTTCTGCCGCCCTTTTCGCTGCCGCTTCAATAACGGCTTCCGTATTTGACTCTCCTACGTTGTCAAAATAGAGAATAGATTTTTCCATGAATTTTTCTCCTCCTGTGTTCGGATTTTACTTCTTTCTATGAGCTCTTTTCTACGGTTTCCCCTGTCTATTATATTTTTCCCATCTGCGATCTCTATAGAACCCGGTCTCTGTCAGGCTTTTCATCGGGAAAAGGAAGCCTGATTTACTATAATTCTTTCATCCGAATTATTTTTCCCTGTCAGGAGAAAAGATATATATCAAAAAGATTCTCTTTTTATCAAAAAAAGGGTTATTGTGGCCGGAAACCCGGGACATCGCATATTTTTACGTTAAATTACGTGCAGGACATTGCGTAGACCGGGCTGCTGAGAAACTTGTTTATCTAGGATTAGGTTAGATATAGTCATAGGGGTTGTATTTCGCCGAGGTGGTTATTTGTCAAATACAGATTATGACAACAATGATGTGAAGATTATTACCAAACCTGTACAGTCAAAAAATCCTGTTTTGATTGAAGGTTTTCCCGGAATCGGGCTTGTGGGGAATATTGCAAGTCAGCATATGATAGAAGAATTGAAAATGGAATATATCGGCTCTATTGAATCAAGGTATTTCCCCTCGATTGCAGTGCTTTATGAGGGGCTTATAAATATGCCTGTGAGGATTTACGAGAATGTGGAGCACAATCTGATTGTTGTGATCTCCGATATTCCTATCAGTCACACTGTCTCCTACGATGTTAGTAATGCTCTGGTGGACTGGGCTGAGTCTATTAATGTAAGAGAAATTGCTTCCATTGCAGGAATTGCCATAATGGACGGTGGGCATAAAGTCTTCGGGGCAGCCACCACTCCGGAGATGCTGGATAAAATCAGGGAAAAGGTAGAAGTTTTCCAGATGGGAACTATTTCCGGGATTTCGGGCAGCGTAATGGCTGAATGTCTGCTGCGCGGAATTCCTGCATTTAGCCTGCTTGGTGCTACCAGAACCCAGAATCCTGACCCAAGGGCTGCTTCTGCTGTTGTTGAAGTTTTAAATGAGCTATATGGGCTTTCAATAAGTACTGTTCGGCTTATAGAGCAGGCCGAACGCATAGAGATCGAACTCCAGAGGCTTGCTGAAGATGTTCAGACTACCGAGCAAAAAGGAGAAGTAAAGAAGGAGTTCCCAATGTACGGGTGATCCAATGGAGTACATCGCGTTAACAGGAATTGCTGATTCTCTTATCGAGGTCCTGAAGAAACACAATCTCAGGACTCTTGAGATTCGGAATCCTCAAAATTTCGTAGGAGTACTCGGGCTCAATGCAGGAGATAGCGTTCTCCTGACATCTACCAGCCTTCAGGATCTCACGGATGGGACTCCGGGTCTCATAGCAAAGGTTGTACAGAAGCAGGTTTCGGTCCACTCCATTGTCAGTTCGAACAATCTGTACATCGAAGAGCGAGAGGCCATGTCAGCCCGCATCCAGCTTGAGTGCAGGTGCATGGCAAGGGTAAGAAATGTTATTTCAAACGAGCTTGGGAAACCAGTCCGCGTAGATGCCAGGGAAATTTCCTGCTATGAAGCCAGATAACAATTTTTTACTGGTTATCACACATTTAGCAGTTTAATAATACTTTATTTTAAAAAACTTTAAAAACGTCTTTTTAAATTTTAAAATGCTCTGGTTTGAAAAATGATTTTTGAGAAAAGATTTTTGAAAATTCTTCTGAAAAGGATATCTTAAGCACTCTTTCTGAATAAAGATACCTGAAAAAAATTTCTCTAAATAAAGTATCCTGAAATTATAATGAAAGATTCTAAAAAAGAAAGGATCCGGGATGCTGGAAATTCCGGCAATCCTGGATTTATATTCTAAATATTTACATTTCTTCAGGCATTTCTCCGCCCGGACCTGCTCCCGGACCTGGTCTTCCTGCACCGGATGAGGCAATTACATCATCGATCCTGAGAATCATGATTGCGGCTTCGGTAGCTGCATTGATTGCCTGGGTCTTGATCCTGAGAGGTTCGACAACGTTATTTTCGAACATGTCCTCGATCTTGCCGGTGTATACATTGAGTCCTGCCCGCTTGTTTCCTTTCTCGTGCTGGGAGCGCATTTCCACAAGCATATCGATCGGGTCAAGCCCTGCATTTTCTGCAAGGGTGTGAGGAATGATCTCGAGGGAATCGGCGAATTTCGTCACAGCAAGCTGTTCCCTGCCTTTAAGGGTTGCTGCGTATTCCTTGAGCCTGAGGGACAGTTCGATTTCAGGTGAGCCGCCACCCACAACGATCTTCTGGTCTTCGAGAGCAACACCCACGACTCTGAGTGCATCTTCGAGGGCTCTCTCAATTCCTTCAACTACATGCTCGGTTCCGCCGCGAAGGAGAATTGAGGTGGTCTTGCTGTCTTTGCAGCCTGTAACAAAGGTCATTCTGGAACCGGTAACGTCCTTTTCTTCCACGAGACCGGCATAGCCAAGGTCGGATTCTTCGATTTCATCCATGCTTGTAATGATCTTTGCGCCTGTTGCCCTTGAAAGCTTGTCCATATCGCTCTTCTTAACCCTGCGCATGGCAAAGATGCCCGCTTTTGTCAGGTAATACTGTGCGAGATCATCAATACCCTTCTGGCAGAAGACCACGTTTGCGCCTGTCCTTATTACCTTTTCCACAATTTCCCTGAGCATGGCTTCTTCCTGATCTAAGAAGAGCTGCATCTGGTCAGGGGTGGTGATCTTTATTTCGGCTTTGGTCTCGGTCTTCTTGAGTTCGATGGGCACACTTAAAAGCAGGACCTTTGCATTTTCCACGACTTCCGGCATAGCTGTGTGAACACGTTCTTTATCAACGATTACACCTTCGATAATTTCGGAGTCTCCTATGCTTCCGCCGGGCCTCTTTTCGGTCTTGATGTCATCGATATCAACAGTGATCTTCCCATCTTCACTTACCTCAACAACGGACTTAACAGCCTTAACAGCAAGCATGGAAAGATGTTCCTTGTTGGCCTCTGCGCCTTTTCCTGTAATGGCTGTGGATGCAAGTTTTTCGAGAGTCTCAGTGTCTTCAGGAGATACACTGATAGTGATCGTATCCAAGATTTTTGTAGCCTGATCTGCCGCAAGCCTGTAACCGCTTGCAATTACTGTGGGGTGGACTCCGCTTTCCAGCAGGTCTTCTGCCTTTGTCAGGAATTCCCCTGCAAGTACGGCTGCGGTGGTGGTTCCGTCTCCGACTTCGGCATCCTGGGTCTTGGCTACTTCCACGATCATCTTTGCACCTGGGTGCTCGATGTCCATTTCTTTGAGGATTGTTGCTCCGTCGTTGGTGATAACAACATCACCCATGGAGTCTACAAGCATCTTGTCCATACCCTTGGGCCCAAGAGTAGTCCTTACTGCTTCAGCAACCGCTTTTGCGGCCATAATATTGTTGTGCTGGGCGTCGGAACCATGGGTTCTCTTGCTGCCCTCTCTTAAAATAAAAATCGGTTGTGCTGCCAAACTTCAATCTCCTTTATAATGATATGAATTTCTATGAATTTTTATCAGTGGTATTTCTGAGCACGTTATCTTTGTGCGTAATTTTTCCTATTCTTAATGCAAGCACTTCTATATAAGAATTCCTCTGGAGCGCAGGTTCTGGATTTGCAAAACAAAGTCTTCTGGATCTCTTAATACCTCTTTCGGGGTATTTTTATAGGCAAATGAAGTCAGCAGTATCGTCCCCGATTTCTGGATTACCAGCTGTAAAAAAATCCTGTTCCGATGTGGATTAAAGGGAAAATTCGATTTACAAAAATTCGATCGTGTCCGCAAGTTCCTGAAAACGATAAGTACTGAAATGCATGTATGTTTTTCCTTAAGGTTGGCGACGTGCCTGTTTTTCAGATTTTATTTGTAACTTGCGGACACGACTAATATTCTTAGACGTCAATATCCATGGGCCTTACTAAACTTTAGAACATTGCCAGTTACTAATTATTTATCTTTAAATATCTTTGTAAATATTGTCTTTTCGGAAATCAAGCTCTCCGCTTTAACTCCATAAGTTTTAAAAATGCTTTCAATACCTATTCGAGTTATTTTTGAATTATTAATACCTAGACTGTGGGTAATTCTCAGAGTATAATGTCCACCATCGTCCATATAATCTACCGTATCGAACCAATGTGACATCCTGATACTGACGACTAGCCCATTGATTACTTCGTTTAGACTACATTCCTTAAGGGGTTTATTCAGACAGTACTCTGTTGCATATTCTATGGGTTTATGCCGAGTCGTATATTCTTTATGAAGCTCAATATCAGCGGTTTCCATTAGCATTTTCAAGAAATCTTTTTGGACAAGACATGTCGTTTTTACCGATACCATGCACATCCAAAATTTCTCTTCCTCAGTTAACGCTAGCCTCTGTTTTGAATTGTTTTCCAGACATTCCAATGCTAGTTCCAGGGCTTTTTGCTGCGTTTCAAATTTTCCAGCATGTTTCTTTAATAATTCCCAGTGCCACCATGAAATGGTGGTGGCAATGCGGTGTTTTTTCATATTATAGCCCATGATTATATTCCTCTTATCTACTCCATTTCTTTTTTAATGTACATGCTGAACATACGATACGCAGACAACCTATTTTTACATGTGTATTCTATTCTAGCCATATTAACAGCAAAAAATTGCTGAGAGACTTGCACAGTTAATGTAAAAAAATGCTTACTCAAAATGTTAACATCGACACGCTGTGAAACTTCTATTGTTTCAAAATTGTGAAGTAGGTTGAGCCTATCGAGGAGTATAGGAATCACGAGCATGGTAACTTTTTGTAATGGCAAAACGAAAAATTGGGCGCGATTACAAGATATCTGCTAAATTCTGGAATAAAATAAAACCGTTACTATCACTCCCAAAGCCAAAAAAGAAGCTAGGAAGACCTAGAAAAGATGATAAGATAATTATGAGTGGTATTTTATCTATTCCAATTGAAAGTAGAGAGAATAAAAAGCAAATTCCGCAATCGTTTGGTTTCAACGCTGGACTCGCCACGAACTCTGAGATAGTCATCAAAACTCGCTACGGACTCTGAAATAGTCATCAAACAATGATTAGAATAAATTAAACAAAGGAGATAATGTATGCTTAAAAAATACCATTTCGCCAAACCAACAGCACGACAGTCGGCGACTTTGTTTAAAAAAACATGCAAATGTTCCCCTCCGCCCGCACACAAAACATATAACTGCGACGCGTTCTCGCCGGTAAACGCTGTCGCTGAATTCGCCCCAATGGGGGAGGTTTTGGTTGCTTACCCGGGTACTCTCGCCCCTCCGGAAGATAAAAAATAATTGCCTCCTTCGGGGCCGCGCTCTTTTGGCATTCCCAACGAGCTTATTATCCGTATGCAGCAGTTGGATTCAAAAGGAGATCCGGTCAGGATTTTCGTTATGTGCAACGATGAGACCCAGTTGCCTTTAATTATTTAAGACTTACGCACTTGAGGTGCAAAATCGAGTACATTAGACATTGTGGTTATATTTCTGATTTAAACAGTTGAAGGCTTAATACTATTGATTTCTCCGTTCAACCGCGTAAGTTCTAATAAATATATACCTCTTGCCTGATGAGGGGTCAGAATATCTATATCTTTAGAGAGCTTGACCACAAGGGCAATTTCTGCAATCATAAGCACAAAAAAGACCAGGAAACTATCCAGTATTAGCTTTGAGAGCAATGGACTTTTGTAGACCAGGTAAGCCGTGGAGCCTG
>CAZSVY010000213.1:0-8869 GCA_964610495.1 uncultured Methanosarcinales archaeon | reverse complement strand
CGCAACTCTGCTGTAAAAAGAATTCTACAGTAACACTTATACATGAACCCCTTATTATATTCACTTCATGAAACAGGATATGTCAAGTGCCGACGTTGCTGCAGTGGTTGCCGAGCTGTCAGCGGGGCCGAAGTCCATAATTGATGCGAAGATCGGGAAGATCTACCAGCCAGCGAGCGAGGAGATACGCATCAATCTTTACGTTTTTCACCAGGGCAGGGACAACCTGATTATTGAGGCCGGGAAGCGCATACATCTAAGTAAACACTTCAGGGTAAGCCCAACGCTTCCACAGGCTTTTCCGATGCTGCTTAGAAAATACCTGACAGGGGGCAGGATCGTATCTGTGGAGCAGCACGATTTTGACAGGGTCGTGAAAATCGGGATCGAAAGGGCAGGAGTTCGTAATATTCTTATTGTGGAGCTTTTTGCGCGGGGGAACGTGCTTATTGTTGATTCGGAAAACAAAATTATCCTGCCCATGAATCCTGTGACTCTGAAGGACAGACGGCTTCGGAGCGGAGAGATTTACGAGCTTCCAGAGGCACAGATGAGCCCAATAGAGGCTAAGGTTTCTGACCTCATGGAGGCTTTTTCCAGGTCTACGGCTGATATCGTACGGACGATTGCCACAAGGTTCAATCTGGGGGGAGTTCTGGCTGAGGAAGTCTGCGCCAGGGCAAGAATTGACAAATCAAAGCCTTCAAAGGAAGCAACTGAAGAGGATGCATCCAGGCTCTGCAATGCAATGCATGACCTCTTTTCCCCGCTGTTCAGGGCAGAAGCCGGAGGCAAAGGAGCCGGAGAAGCCGAAGCCGAAATCGGGGTTAAATCCGGAACCGAACTTAAACCTGAAGCTAAGATTAAACCTGAAGCTGAAATTAAACCTGAAGCCGAATTCAAGCCCGAAAGCGAGATTAAACCCGAAACCGGGGTTGAAGCCGGGGCTCCGGGACTCAAACCCCAGCATGTGAAAAAAGAAATTAATGGAAAGCTGGAAACTTTCGATGTGCTCCCTTTCGATCTTACTCGCTATTCCGGATTTGAAAAAGAATATTTCGATTCCTTTAATACGGCACTTGATGAGTTTTTTGGGAAAAAGGCGCTTGAACAGGTCGAAGAAGTAAAAGAGGCTCAGAAAAAGGAGAAAACCCTTGGCGTCTACGAAAGGCGGCTTCTCCAGCAGGAAGAGAGCCTTGCAAAGTTCGAAAAAGAAATCGAGAAAAATAATACCCTTGCCGAGATAGTCTATGCAAATTACCAGATTATCGAAGAGCTTCTTTCCGTGCTCAATGGCGCAAGGGCAAAAGGTTATTCCTGGGATGAGATCCGCTCTATTCTGAAGCAGGCTAAAAAGACCGTGCCTGCTGCGCAAAAGATCACAAACATTGACCCCAGGACCGGGACCATAACTGTGGACCTTGACGGGAAGAGTGTTAATCTTGATATCCGGAAGACAGTACCGCAGAATGCTCAGGAATACTATGAGAAGGTCAAGAAATTCAGTAAGAAAAAAGAGGGCGCTCTCAGGGCTATCGAAGATACCAGGAAGGCTATGGAGAAAAAGGCTGCAGCAAAGGCTGCAAAGGCAGGAAGAAAGCTTCAGGCATCCCGGAAAAAGCACTGGTATGACAGGTTCAGGTGGTTCGTATCCTCGGACGGCTTCTTTATCGTAGGAGGCAGGGATGCCGATACCAATGAGGAAGTTTTCAAAAAATACCTGGAAAAGAGAGATCTCGTCTTCCATACCCAGACGCCTGGTGCTCCTCTCACAGTCATCAAGACCGGTGGAAAAGAGGTTCCCGAATCTACCCTGCAGGAAGCGGCGCAGTTTGCGGTTTCTTATTCCAGCCTCTGGAAAGCCGGGCACTTCAGCGGGGACTGCTACTGGGTCAAAGCCGAGCAGGTCACAAAGACCCCGGAATCAGGAGAGTATGTAAGAAAAGGGGCTTTTATCATCCGTGGGGAGCGCAATTACTTTAAGGACATTCCTCTCGGTGTTGCAGTCGGGCTTGAGCTTAAAGGAGGCGAGACAAGAGTGATAGGCGGGCCAGTTTCTGCTATCCGGAAACACGGGGATTATATTCTCGAAATAGTCCCGGGTGCTTTTAACCAGAATGATATTTCAAAAAAGATCTACAGGATTTATGCGGATGAACTCAATGATCCCCGTTTCGTAAAGCAGATCGCTTCTCCTGACCAGGTAGCCATGATGATCCCTCCCGGAGAATCGGACTTAAAGAGCCAGAAGCCGGAAAGGAAGGGGGAGAGGATCGAGTATGAAGGGGAGGAATACGGAATCTTGGAAGTAGAGCATGAACCTGAAGATAACGGGGAGGAAATCGAAGAGGAACTCGAAAAAGGCTTCGGGAAGGAAGTTGAAAAGGAATTCAGGGAAAGATTCGCAGAGGAAGCTGGAGAAAAGGCCGGAGAAAATATTAAAACAAAATTTGAAGAGAGCATTGCAGGGGAACTTGAAGGCAAAATTGAAAACGAAGCCGAGAAAGGAAGTGAAGAGAAAATTGAAACGCGTGGAGTGAAAAAGGTATGAGAGTTACAAACCGCTCCCTTAAGGGAAGGGAGGGGGAGATTGCAGTAACAGCCGAAACCCTCGATGACCTCTGGCACCTGAAATACATAATCGAAAAAGGGGACCTGGTTTTTGCGGTTACCAAACGGAAGGCTGATGCGGCAAGTGACAAGATACGCCCTGAAAAGGTTGAGAAAGTAAAGGTAAGGCTCGGAATCAGGGTTGATGAGATCGAGTTTCACAAGTTTGCGAACCGGCTGCGGGTACATGGGATGATAGAGCACGGGATGGATGTGGGCTCCTATCATACCCTTAATGTCGAGATCGGAACCAATCTTTCTATAGTCAAGGAGCACTGGAAGAACGACCAGCTCCAGCGGATCCAGGACGCTGAAGAAGCTTCAAAGCGCCCGAAAGTCGTTATGGTGGCAATAGAAGAGGGCGATGCCGATATCGGCTTTGTGCATCACTACGGAATAGAAATTTATTCTCATATCCGGCAGTCCTCAGGAAAGCGTGAGACCAGCTTGAGGAATGAGTTTTTCAGGGAAGTTGTAGAGCAGCTCAGGCACGCCGTTCCTGAGGAAGCGTCTATAGTCGTTGCAGGTCCCGGATTTACCAAAGAAGACTTCGTTAAATATTTCCAGGAAATCGAGCCGGCTATGGCTTCAAAAGCCCTGATCGAAGACACCTCCATGATAGGAATGTCCGGCTTTCAGGAAGTTCTCCGCAGAGGCGCAGTGGATCGCATTATGCAGGAATCCCGTATAGCCCGCGAATCAGCGCTGATGGAAGACCTTATCCGTGAAATCTCAATGGACGGCAAAGCGGCTTATGGTCTTGCAGATGTTAAAAATGCTCTTGATTACGGGGCTGTCGAAACCCTGCTTGTTGCTGACGAAACCCTGCGGGAAGGGCGGGAAAAAGGGGAGGATATTGATAAACTTCTTATGCAAGTTGAACAGGCCCAGGGGAAGGTAGTTGTTTTCAGCACAGCCTTTGAGCCCGGAGAAAAGCTTCATAAATTGGGAGGAATTGCAGCTCTGCTCCGTTTCAAGGTGAAGGGCTGAGATCCCGCCTGAACCTGCATCTTCCAGCTACAGGCTCTTTTATCGATTTCTTTATCTTTTAATTTCTCTATCTTTTAATTTCTTTATTTTTTGATTTCTTTATCTTTTCTTTTTACTTTCAGTGCTTGACGTATCTGTTTTTATTAAAAAAGCTGAGAATTTTATTTTTCTCTTTTTATGTTATATTTAGTATTATTTTTATTTTTTTTAGTTCAAATTAGTAAAATTTATTAACTAATTAGCTTTATTTGTTGTTACTTTTCGTCCAATTTATAATAATATTTGCTTACATATCGTTGTTTGTTATAATTACGTACCAATAATAAATGAAAAAGAGTGATATCCCTATGAAACCCTATATTCAAAAAAACTTTATTTTTGCTGCTTGCCTCGCTTACAGTTTGCTTGATGCTTGCTCCATTGGGTTTTGCAGCTCCAGCTCCGGCTATTTCTGGAGTTCCCTTCGACACTAATGAAGTCTCATCTGATGGTTTTAGCTGGAATGCTACCACTTTTGGCGGCTTTAACTACCCTGTAAACAAACACAAAGATTTCGTAGCTGCTGAAAACTGGTGGGGCGAACGCCTTCAGTACGTCGAAAAAGACGGCCAGAACGAACTCGGCAAAGTCAATCCCGGAAACCGTGTAATCGGCGAAGAAGAACTCGTGTATTCCACGCGGCCGTTCTCCAACAAGTATGAACTTGTTTCCGACCTTGAACTGAATCCTAAAACAACTCCTGAACAACTTGGCGGAATGTTCTACTATAAACTTGCGTGGTTCGGAAAACCATATGTTACTGTCGGGAACGATTCTACGCAGCTTGCAAACCTTGTGA
The DNA here is from genome assembly GCA_964610495.1 of uncultured Methanosarcinales archaeon. Lineage (GTDB taxonomy): Archaea > Halobacteriota > Methanosarcinia > Methanosarcinales > Methanosarcinaceae > Methanosarcina. Next base: position 4,431 of record CAZSVY010000213.1, on the reverse strand, counting down.
TCTCTCAGGTTTCCGGAGAAAAAAAGGAACTGAAGACCGGAGAGTCCTGGGAACTCGGGAAAAATTATTCTCTGGCCGTTAATCAGGTCGATGTCGAGGGCGATAAGGTCTGGTTCTCGCTTTATAAAAACGGAGAAGAACTCGAGTCCGGAATTATCAATACAAGCGGAACTGTAAACGATCGGACGTTTACTGCAACTGCGGACTTTGGGAACGGAAAAGACCAGCTATACTTTATCACTTATATAGATAAAGTATTCACGAGTGCTACTGACTCCTTTGCGGTCTTTAAGTATACCTGGCTCATTGACAAAGATGGTTTGATGCTTGTCGAAAAAGGAGACGAATATCAGGGCTTTGAGGTAAAGGAGACTTCTGAAAGCGAAATTGTCCTTAAAAACTCGAAATCTATCACTCTGGATCTCGATAAGGATAAAAAGGCTTATTTCACCGATTCCTGGTATTTCCAGACCTCAGATGAGGGAAAAGGCAGTACTTCTCCGGAAGGCTATATTATCTACCCCGCAACGGATATTACTATCGAGAACAAGACAGCTGCCGGATTTAACGGAACCACCAGTGATAAGGTCAATAAGGATAACTCCTCCGATCCGACTAAAGTTCTTCCTGAAAAGAAATAATGTAGTTCAGGTAACTGATCTTAGGAAGAGTTAATGCTTTTTCTGGATCTTTTTCCTTTTTTACAGTCCTTTTCCTTTTTTACATTTTTTCTTTTTTATATCAGGAGAATGGCAATGAACCCGCTTAAGAAGATTCCATCAAAAGTTCCTGCTCCTCCTATGCTTGCAACCGGGGCTCCAAGGTTCTTGATTTTTCCCAGGTTAAGTAGATCGGCTCCTATAAGGGTTCCGAGCACTCCTCCTGCATAGGCGGTGACAACGCGGCACTGGTCAACCGGGCAATCAGGAATCTGAATAACAGACGTCAGCAAAATCGCAGCAAGGGCAGCGGCAAGGGGTGGGACCAGCGCCGGAGTTGCGATACCTATCCCGCGAATCGGTCTTGCTACGGAATGAGTTATGATTGCAACTATTAAGATGCCGGTTCCTGCAAGCAGGAGAGACGAAGGAAATTTCGTAAGGAGGTAAGCTGAAATCAGCACCGGAATAACTGCTCCTCCTACATTGACAGCAATTGTCGTTTCATTTCTTGTCACGCGCCGGACTGGAACCCTGTAAGATACGCCAAAGACACGAATATACGTCTCTCTAACTACCGGAGTATCGGACCTGAGGGTTGCCAGAGGGATATTGATGCCGCTTCCGACAAGGGATAATAACAGGATAAGAAGCGCATCCCCTATAGAGAAGCCGATTTTCGTAAAAGCGGAAATAATTACCCCAAAAAAAAGGAAACTAAACCCGAAAATCAGAATAAGGGTCAAAAGAAAAAGGAATGTAAGGCTAAAAGGAATGTAAAAAAGCTGTTTTCTCATGGAATTGCCCCACTTTCTTTATTTCCCCGCATATTTAGGAATATATTTTCTTTATTTATGAGCCTATGTGCTGCCTTTATTCCTTACAAACCCCATTGAAAGCATCTGCTCTTAAAAAGTCTGCACCCTGCACTTCTGGCTTGCAATTAAAAATTTCGGGTCCTGAGGAAAAAAGTTTCTGATTCTCAGGATTAGATATACCTTACCGCAGGCTTCAGGCACTCCATGCAGATTATTTCTTTTGCATCTTTATATACCCTCAGAACTCCGCCCGACTCGGATACTGTAACTGCGATCGCAACCGTATCTCTGCTGATTGCGGCTGCTGACACATGCCTGCCTCCCAGTCCTTTTTCGATATCCACATTTTTCCCATCAACGTCAAGGTAGCGGCCTGCAGCATGGATAATGCCGTTTTCATCTACCACAAAGACTCCGTCAAGCTGGGCAAATTCCTTTATGGATTCCCAGTTCCTTTTGTCAAGGACATTCCGGTAAGTTTCATCGTGGCCCGCGTACGGATTCAATATTATCTGGTGAGAGCGTTTCAGAACCTCTTCGGAATCACCTATTATGAAGGCAGCTCCCATTTTCTTGCCTTCTCTGCCTGTCAGGACGATATCAAAAGAAATTTTCATGATTGCACTCATCACTTCCGGCTTTATCCTTTCCTGACACTCCTTCATGGCTTTTACAAGGGGGTTTTCGTCGAGGTTATGTACGATAATGGAACTGGAGCCGCGAGTTTCGACTACACCTACAATAATCCCGCTTTCCTGTTCTCCAAGCACGTACTCTATGGCGGCAGCCTGCTGAAGGTTCTCAGAATTACCTGAGGCTTCCCGATTTATCTGGTCGCCGAGCTCCTTTAAAGGGTTTTTCCCGTCTTTTCCAGTGGAGACCAGATGGTCTATTATGCTTTTCGGGCGCATGGAGATGTAGTAGACCGGAATTCCCCCAGTTTCAATCCCTTCAAAACTCAGCTCCCCGGAAACCATAATTGCGGCAGCATCAAGTTCTCTGGAAATCCGGGCTGCTGTTTCTGCAATTATACGTGCTCTATCCATATGATCTACCGCTTTTTCTTTTTGCAGCAACCGATTTGTGGTTCTACTCTTTATTTTTAAAGCTAATATTATTTCTTTGAATTAATGTTATTTTTCTTAAATTTAGGGTTATTATTTTTTAACTTTCCGTTTTTTCTGGATCAGAATTATTTCCCTCAGGTTAACATTGAAGCCAACTTTATAAATACTTAAGCTTATTTACCTCTCTGTACTTATCTCTTATATATTATAATTGCCCTGTAACCCCTTCGATCTTTCCTTTTTTTCCTTCCTGCCTTTTAGCACCCTCTCATCTTACTTCATTTTTCTAAGTAGTCCTCAGGGGGTTTACAATTCCTTCGAAAACGGAATCTAAACTCAATTTTTCCAGAAGAGAGTTAACAGGAAGATTTTTCTGGTTCGCTTTTCAATTAAGATTGGTGAATGCTTTGATCAGGACATTTATAGCAGTGGAATTAGATCCCGGTTTTACGGAGAAGATTCGGGAGCTTCAGGACAGATTCTCCGGTTTTGACCTGAAGTTTGTTGATCCCGAGCTCGTTCACATAACTTTGAAGTTCCTTGGAAATGTGGACGAATCAAGGATTTCATTGCTTTCCGCAGCTCTCGATTCCATTACATGCGAACCTTTCGAGGCAAAAGTAGGGGGACTTGGAGTTTTTCCCAAACCTTCGAATCCTAAAGTGCTCTGGCTGGGTGCAACCGGAAATTTCACGGCATTACATAATGATGTAGAAAACTTACTGGAACCTTTCAAGTTCGAAAAAGATGACAGGGAATTTACTGCCCATGCTACTCTTGCCAGGGTAAAATTCCTCAAGAAGGATCAGAAAAATGCCTTTATAAACACATTAAAGGAGTTAAAGGATGTAGAAATTGGTAATATGCGGGTAAATAAAGTGCTTTTAAAGAAAAGCACACTGACCCCGAAAGGGCCGATCTATGAAACCCTGCATACCGTGTATATGGATTAAACTTTCTGTGTTATGTCCTTCTTCTCTGCTATATCTTTCTTCTCTGTCAGATCTTTCTTCTGTGCGGCACTAGCGCACACTTTATTTGTGATCTTTTTTGAATAAATTCTCCTGGCTTTTGGATCAATTACTCCTCTGGAACCGACTCGTACAGCTTTCTCCTCTCCGAAGGCATGGCTTTGAGAAACTCTTTTGCTTCTTCAGGAGATACAGCTCTGAGGGTTCCGTCAGATTCCTGTATGACCACACCACTTTCTGCGAGCATCCTGTACCTGGCTTTCCGCACTTCTTTGTCAGGATGGCAGACAAAATGGCAGTTTGAACAGGTATATTCCATTCTGTTCCCTGGAATCAGGCATATAAAAAATCCGCCTTTGATCTTCGGCCTTTTCAGGTACGCTTCTATTGTACCTGGCAACGCAGCGATAAAATCTTCATCCTTTTTGGGAATTTCAAAGCGAGCCGGAGACCAGGTAGACCATTTTCCCGAGGCATTCAGACCTGTAAGCCCCCCGCATACAAGGAAACAGCGGCTGTTGCTTCTTCTCTTCCCGTAGCTAAACTCCTTTCCTCCAAGACTTACCGTGACCTTCTCAAGCGGGTCCACGTATCCAGAGGAGCAGACTGCAAGGCAGATTCTGCATTCATCGCAATAGTTCTCCTCTTCCGGCAGTGGCTCTGTTGGGGTAAGCTCCGCATCCGTAACTACAGATGCCAGGACAATTGCTGACCCGTATTCCTTTGTAATTATATTTCCTGAATACCCGAAATGCCCTATCCCGGAGCGAACGGCCAGGTACCTGTGGGAAATAGGGGGGTGCATATCCAACAGCCAGTTTTCCGAATCCTGACGGTAAACGAAATTTGCAAGCTGGGGGACAGCTTTGTACCCATACTGCTGCAAGAACCCTGCCATTTCAAGGGCTACCCCGTT
>CAZSVY010000212.1:0-6790 GCA_964610495.1 uncultured Methanosarcinales archaeon | reverse complement strand
AGGTCCTATCACAATTGTGGGATCAAGTTTAATTTTAAGACACGCTCTTAGAAATGTCTATCCGTGTTGTTTATAAAGAAGAGGAAGCATAGGATAAATGTTAACCTGTTCCAGACCCTGCACAGGCCTTATCTCGAAAGAGAAGTAACTTGCCGCAAGCTGAAAAGAGATCGCTTCAAGCTCAAGGGAGAATTTGTCTATGAAAATGAGAAAGAAGATTGTGTTTACACTCCTTGCCCTGCTGGTGGTCTTGGTATCGGGCTGTATGGATCAAAAAAAGGAAATTGTCGTGGATGAGCCTGGCAATATTTCCAATTACGAATATGAGGTTTTTCTGAATGAATCGGGGAATCAAACGCTTGCGAATACCACCACATACTATCTGCTGGAAGATGATACAAAGGTACAGGTTGTAAATATCGCAGTAAATACCAGCAAGCTTGAGATCCATCCCCCTGAGACCCTGGGCGGCGGTCGAGAGGAGAATCCTATCCAGAATTTCGTACTGCTTGTGGACCCCGCTAACGAGACCATAGCAAACCCGCAAACTTTTGAAGAGCTTTCAAGGAGAAATGAAACCTCAGATCTTAACTATACCCTGACTCAGGAAATCAGCCGGAATATGAAAATCATAAACCTGGAGTTCGAAGAGCCTGTAACAGGTTTTATTGTGTATACGCTCGATACTCCGGCGACTCAGAGCTTTGCATTCCTTAAACCCGACTCCGAATACATCCGTGTTGTGCTTCCCGAGGGATATGCCACCGGCAACAGGGTATTCGGGATAGCAAGGCCGGATCCTTCGAACGTAAGCTATGATGAAAAAGGAAGGCAAACTCTCCTGTGGATTTCCTCAAAGATGGGAGATCGGGAAGAGGCTATTCAGGTCAAATACTATACCCAGTCGGCACCCCTGTTTTTCTCAGCCGCAATTATAGCTCTTCTCTGCGGAGTTGGCCTTGTACTTTTGCATTATGCCAGGAGCAGAAAAGAACTTGAGGCCGTCCGAGGAATTTTCGAGCTTGAAAAGGAGTATAACCAGAAACGGCGAAGAAGGAAATAATTCTGGAGAATTTTTTCTCCAAATTTTTCTTAATAATATCTCTTTTTTCTTAAATTCTTGCTAAACTATTTATTACAGTTTTGCCATATTTTCTCATTAATGAAGGTATGGGGAAAAATCCGGTGTAAATATCTCTTTTCATCAGAGTCAGCATCTGAGGCAGTTACTCCTGTTGTTGGTTCTCTCCTTATGTTGCTGATTCTGGTCGTACTTGCAGGTGCGGTTGCTAGCAGTATCATTAATAGTTTCGGGAGCGACGCAAGCTTTCAACCGCCAGTGGCAATGATTACTCTCGAATCCTGTGAAGGAGGGCTTTACGGGGTAGGTCCGACTGCGGAACGAGCCAAGCTTGAAGAAAATAGGATTGTACTTGTGCACGAAGGAGGGGATTCTCTTCCTCTTGATGCCATTTCAATAAGAGTTTCAGGATATGGGAATTCCTACCAGGGCGATGTTGGCGAAGGGGGGACCCCTCTCGAAGGAGATACGGATGTTCTTTACCATAACCTGGGCCCCGAAGAGAAAAATGGCACATATATGGCCCGAAACAATGAGGTCCTTAAAGACGGTTTCTGGAGCACTGGGGAGAAACTGATCCTTTGCGGACAGGACAGCTCGACATCCACTGATTCCACTGTAAAAGTAAGTGTCAATGGGGACAGTAACACCTCTGACAATTATGGTTTTAAAGCAGGCTCTGAGATTACCCTGATGGTTATTGATATTAAAAACAGGCTTCTTTCTGAGCAAACAGCTATTGTAAAACAAGCCGACTGAGAATTTATCTGAATTTATCTCTTTTTAACATAATGTGTTTTCTGTTATCTCTTTTTCGACACCCCCATTACAACTCAGGGGAGTTCACAACCGTGGACGTGCTGCGAGAAAGAGATGTGGATGCAGCCTTTGTGATGTGCGCTGACCTTGTCTGCCATATTCCTGCGGACTGCGCCTCTTACCTCGCCAAAATCCCAATGGTCTATCCGGATATCGCTCCCTGCCCGACCACATCTGCTTCGGATGTTGTACTTCCGGGAGTCATTGACGCCATGGAATGTGACGGAACCTTCTACAGGCTCATGACGTAGCAGTGCATTTTAAGCCTTTTACGGGTTTGCTTATGGAGTTACAAAAAGTAATGAAGATACGTTGAAACAGCTTTTCGCAAAGATCAAAGAAAGGAAGTAAATCACTTGCCTATTTTTTCTTTCTGCATATGAACGGAAGGAAAAATAATACATACGGAAGGGAGTGGTTTCTCTCCTATTTTTTTCTCGGAAATTTAAGGTGGCGATTTAGCTCTTCTGGTTATTTTTTAAAAACTTTGAACTTAAGGCTCCCGCGCCCGTTAAGTCTGATATATTATTGCATGATACTTGTACTCATAATACATTGATTGTACAAAAATAGTTTCAAAATTATATTTATCTGCTATTTTTTTAATTGTATTGGGATTGTGGGAAAACCCTAGAATATCTTTTGGTCGGTTATTCAAACTTGCCGATAATATAACTTTAAATTCAAAACCCACTTTGCGCAAAATGGTTAAGAAGTTTGCATTTTGTGAGAACAGCCCTATTTTCCACAGTGGGTACAAGCGGGGGTCCAGTATGTCGAACAACACTATTTTACCCCCTTTATTAAGAAATTTTGACGCATTAAAGATAAAGTTATCAATTTCTTGCAATGTCAAATACTGAATTACTCCAGCTGCGGTTATTCGATCAAAGGAAGATTCTAGTTTATCCCAGACAGTTTTATCATCAGCCTGAATTAACGAGATATTCCCGCATTTTCTTTCCCTGATTCTTTTGCTTGCTTCTTCAAGCATGGATGAGGAAAAATCCACTCCTACAAGCTGTTCATATTCCGGCGCGTAGTAAACCAGGAGTTCGCCTGCACCGCATCCAAAGTCAAGCAGGGTTTTGCCCCCATCCAGATGGAATAGTTTTTCCTTAGCCTCCATAGAAATAAATTCCTCAGATGAAGATCTGTGGCCACCATCTCTCCTACCTGCGAAAAACTCTATCCAGAAATCCTTTTGTTTGGACACGTTTTTTTCATGCTTTCCAAACATATTTTTTATACCCCAAAATCTTGCTTTTTTTTCTATATTTCTCCCTTATGGTGTCCCCCAAAAAGAATCTACTATTCCGGGGCTTATAAAGCTTATTTCATAGCTTAAATATATTCTTATTGCTTCCCTGATAAAAGGACAGGATGTTAATAAGTGATATTCCATTTAAACGATTAATAACCTTTAATTTTTATTTTTAATACTTTATATTCTTTATTTTTTGTATTTAATCCAAATTAATGAAAACCAATCAGATGCCGTTGTCCGAGCATACATAACGGTTGATAAAGTTTTTTATAAAACATCGTGTGTAAATATAATTAAAAAGTAGTAGAAGATTCAGGCGGTTTTCCAGTCCTGAAATTTCAAAAAATAAAAAAAAGGCGTTTTCCGTTCTATTTAAAGTTCAAATACTCTCTTTCTATATTTTTCCAGTTCTTCGGCTCCTCTTTCCCTTTTCATAGCACTTGCCTCGTAGACTATGAAAGAAGGCAGCACCTTCATTCCCATATATTCAAAAACACAGTGTGTTATGGATTCAAAATGTTTGTGAATGTCCCCGTGTGCCCCACCTTCAGAATACATTTCTTTCGGAGCACCAGTAGTAAAGGCAAGCATTGCAGATTTTCCCTTGAAGAGTCCGGTATCGTAGGCACTGTTGGTAACCGGGTTAAACCCGAATCCAGGTGCCAGAACACGGTCGATCCAGCCTTTCATGATGGCAGGCATAGCCGTAAAGTAGATAGGAAACTGAAAAACCAGAAGGTCAGCCCATTTTACTTTTTCCATCTCCTCCTTGATATCGGGTGAAAATGCTCCTGTCTTTACTGCTTTTATAGCCTCGAAGAAAGGATTGAAGGCTTCCAGGTTTTTTCTTTCAGGAAAGTCCGAAGCTTTCAGGACAGGATGAAACTTCATTGCATAAAGGTCGGAAAGCTTTACTTCATGCCCTTTCTCCTGCAGGGCAGCAAGGGCCGTATCCTTTAAAGCGCCGTTAAAAGATTTCGGTTCCGGGTGTGCGTAAACATAAAGAACTTTCATTCCATTCCCCCAAATTCTATCTATGAGATTCATTTCCCGGAATAAAAAGGTAAGGTTGCCTCCTTTTTGAAGTGGCAGTAGAGAAAAACTATTCGTCTAAACCATGGAATTAGCTAAATTTACGCATTAAACCAGGTCTCGAATGTAAATCTCGTACCTGACTCAATCCAGATGGAAAACTGCGGAAAGCACGGGAAGCAAAAAAATGTTTCCGTATTTTGTAAATCAGCCCCATTGAGCACACTTCAGTATCTTTATTTAGAAATTAGTCCGCTTGAGCGAGCGAAGCGAGTGAAACGGACCCCGTCCTCCCGAGACGGGACTCGGGTAGCGAAAAGGACAGCGTACTGTTACGATTACACGGGCCGTCCTCCCGAGACGGGACTCGGGCGTTATAGAGTACCTTTAGTGCTCTTTACTTCTTCGCCCTCGATTTTTACAGCCCGTTTCATAGCATAGGCAAAAGCTTTGAAAAGAGCTTCGATCTTGTGATGATCGTTATCACCATAGACGCTCGCGTGGATGGTGATTTTTGCATTTGAGGCAAGGGTTTCAAAGAAGTGTTTTACAAGCTGGGTACTTAATTGTCCCACCTGAGGGGCTGCAAACTCGGCTTTCAGGACAAGATAGCTGCGTCCGCCTATATCCAGGGCAACCTCGGCAAGGGCTTCGTCCATTGGGATTCTGGCTTCCCCAAAGCGGGAAATTCCTGCCATATTGCCGAGCGCATCTGCAAGCACTTTTCCGAGAACTATCCCTGTGTCCTCCACCAGGTGATGCTCGTCCACATACAGGTCACCGTCCGCACGCACCTTAAGGTCAAATTCCGCGTGTCTTGCAAAAGAAGTAAGCATATGGTCAAAAAACCCGATTCCTGTATTGACATCAGCAACTCCTGTGCCATCCAGGTTCAGTTCAAGCTGAATATCGGTTTCCTTTGTCTTGCGGGACATTCTGCCTGTTCTCATAAGCATCACATTCTCTTTAAATTTATAAATACTTTGTATCCAGTTGTCTGCTGATCTCTGGTCTCCTGTTTTCCGGACAATTGAGGAAATGAGGTTATGCCTAATGCCTCTGCCAGGGAAAAACGAATCCCACTCATTCGCGCAGGATCGCCCCAATTATGCAGAATTACCTCAATCATGCATGACTGCCTCAATCCTGCAGAATTGCTTCAATCGCAGCTTCAAGCGTGAACCTGCCTGTGTAGAGAGCGCTGCCTACCACAACTCCTGCTGCTCCGGTTTCCTTCAGGACCTGCAGATCTCCCAGAGAACTTACTCCTCCGGATGCGATTACAGGAATGCTAACTGATTCTACAAGCTCTTTTGTAGGGGCAGGATTTACCCCCTGCATAAGGCCTTCGGTATCTATGTTTGTAAAAAGCAAGCTGCCTGCACCCAGCTCTTCAAACTTCCTGCCCATTTCCACAGGGGTTTGTGCGCATTCCTCAGTCCAGCCTTTGATCGAGATTTTCCCGTTTTTTGCATCCAGGGCAACAGTTATGCATTCGTTCCCAAAGTCACTGGAGAGCCGTTTTACAAGCTCCGGGTTCTGAAGCGCAGCAGTTCCGAGAATCACCCTCGAAACCCCAAGCTCAAGAAGAGCAGCTGCATCCTCAAAGCTTCGAATGCCTCCTCCAACCTGAATTCGCACTCCTTTCTCCCGGCATGCGCTTACTATCTTTTCAATTATAGGGGCGTTTTTGCGCTCTCCTTCAATTGCTCCATCCAGATCTACCAGGTGCAGGGTCTTTGTCCCTCTTCTAACCCAGTCAAGGGCAACTTCAACAGGATCGTCAAGGGATACAATTTCACTTCCAGGCACTCCCTGCACAAGCTGAACGCACTTTCCGCCCCTCATATCCACCGCAGGAATCACTTCAAAAGCCATTAAAATCCACATCTCCGGCAAGTCTTGGGAAATCTCCTTCTGCTTATCTTTTCTGGACCTTAATTTTTCCGGGTCTTTTCCCTTTCAGGGCATTATTCTTTCGATAGGTACGACAAGGACGTCCCGTGCACCAACTTTCTTCAGCTTATTTACAATGGTAAAAATCAGGTCTGCGTCCACAACAGCGTGAACTGCCAGAATGGATTCTCCGGACGATTTGCTGGGCTCAACCTTCATAACCGTTGGGCCTGACATCCCTGGCAAAACCTCTTTTACTGCCTCAAGGGAAGCCTCGGGAACATTCATCATAAGATAGCGCCGCTGCTTTGCATTGAGCACGCTTTCCAGTGCAGTTTTTATATCCAGAATTTTGTCCTTTTCCCTGAGGCTTTCTTTATTTGCGATCAGGTAGACTGTGGAAGAAAAGACTGTGTCAATAGCCTTTAAGTGGTTTATCATCAGGGTCGTTCCTGAGCTTGAAATATCCACAATTGCGTCGGCAATCCCCACATGCGGAGTCATCTCACAGGCTCCGCTAACCTTTATGACTTCAACGTTAACTCCAAGCTTTTTGAAGTACTGGCCTGTAATCTCCGGAAACTCGGTTGCAATCTTTCTGCCTTCAAGATCCTGAGCTTTCTGGAAATCCGAGTCTTCAGGAACAGCCAGAACAAGGCTAGCCTTTCCGAATTTCAGGTCCAGGAGGGCTTCAA
>CAZSVY010000211.1:0-3731 GCA_964610495.1 uncultured Methanosarcinales archaeon | reverse complement strand
AACTCCCTGGCCAGCTTATTTGTCGAAGGGGAATGGGCATCAGAATTTGAAAGAAAAGTCAGGCGGTGCAGTTCTTTGATCCTGTCTGCATAATCGCTGTCAGCACTCAGGCCAAGCTCAAGAAAAGAAACGTAATCTGTCAGGTCTCCATAACAGCTTTGCAAACTGTCATGATAGCCGTAAAGTGCTGTCCATGGAGTAAATGCATGGCAGGGGCCGATAAGAGCCCCAATGTCTTTCGCAATTTCCGCAATTTCACTGCCGTCCAACCTGACATTGGGACGGCCGTCTGCTTCAAGCTTCCCGTAAGGAGCGATGCGTTCTGCCAGTTCTTCAGCTTTTGAAATTGAAGGTAGAATCAGAAGGTGATGCACGCGTTTGTTATCTTCGATTTCGGTAGTAGGAATAAAATAAATGTCTTTGATCCTGATTTCTTCATCCGAAATGGAAACTCTTTTGATTTCTTCAAGCCACTTCGGGTGAGTGCAGTCCGCAGTACCGAGAAGTTCCATCCCTTTTTTTGAAGCCTCCCTTGCAATCGTTGGCAGTTCCATCTTTCCGGAACTTGCCATGGAGTATTTTGAGTGGAGATGGAGGTCCGTATTGACTTTCATTTCCTTCCCCTTTACCGGAGGCTAATTTTTATTTATTACCGATCATCCAATAATTGTCGATTATCCTATATAGCGCAGGTCTTCATCAGTTGGTTTGACTTCCGGGAAGCTCTGTTGCTCTTCTTTTTCCTTCAGCCTTTCCAGGATACTTTCCATTTCTTCGGCTTTTTTCTCCAGGGAGTCTGTATTTACTTCGATGGCGAATATTTTACAGAGTACCTTTAAAAGGAACTGGGCACTTTTAGGGTCCATAAGGTATCCGGGTGTCATCCCCATAAGGCAGGCGGCATCAATACCACGCATCCTGCTGAAAGCTACAAGAAGGCCTGACGCTCCTACAATTCCTCCGCTGGGTTCTGATTCTCTGAACTCTACACCATACTCCTTGATCTCTTCGATCAGTTTCGTATCGTTGGCGACACCAAGGACCGTTTCATCGGAGCTCAGTTTGCCTGTGGGATAACCTCCCAGAGTGTAAATTCTGGGCACCTCAAACTCTTCTGCAATGTCAAGGTAAAGGGAGCAGAGTTCGTAATGTCCCTGAGAAGTTGTGCTCTGGTGGTCTCCTACTAGAAAAAGAATATCATTCCCGTTTGCTTTACCATGAAATATCATATTGCTTACGGGACGTACTGTGCAGTCGTTATTAACAAGCACCTGAGGTGGAAAATGAGGAGAATAAACTTCCATTATTTTTTCAGCCTTAAGTTCGTCTATCAGATGCTCTGCCACTAACTTGCCTACGAGTCCTACTCCAGGAAGTCCGACTACCATTATAGGCTTTTTGAGCTCAATATTTTCTTTCAAGCGGACAAGTGTACTTTGCTGCATAACAATTCCTTACCCTTTCTTTGCTAGTCTGCGGTACCTACCGTAAGGGTCCTGAGGAGAAAAGTGGGCCGGACGTACAGGGAAGGCTTCTCCCCCGCAGACCGGACATTTTTCCCTTAAAGTGTACCTGCCGCAATTTTTGCACTTGCGGATCTTTTGTCCCAAAGGGCATCACGCCTTAGCTGATTCAATGTGCCGCTTGAAAATCCCATGCCCGCCAAGTTTGGAAATCGTATCGACTGCTGTCTGGGCGGATTTTTTAAGGACTGATTCGGCTTTCTTATAATCCGGGGCTATTACCTTGATTCTGTATCTTGGGGCCCCTGTGTAACTTACCTCAAGCCTGACATCTTTTCCATCAACATCACTGATAGAATTTGCGGCAATGAGGGCTTGCTTTATAATCTCTATGCCGTTTGGAAGGTTGCTGGTCAGATCCACGTATCCTGCAATATCTACAAAAGGCAGTTTGATGTTTTCCCCTGCTATCTTGATTATACTCTTTAAATATTTCTTATTGACTTTTACTCCTTTGAAGGCTTTCTCCCCTTCGACAGCAGCTTCTTCAAAGGCAGAATATGCACTTCCAAACTCTTCTACAAGTTTTTCGTGCAGGGCTCGCAGGTTCTCTTCATCAGTTTTTGTCTCTTCAGCCACGAACTGGAGCCATTTGGTCGCTTTTTGCTCATTTTTCCATTCCTGGATTTTAGCGCGCCGCTGATGCTCGTTCACGTCTTTCAAAGAAAGGTCAATGTGGCCGCGGGAAGGGTCCACGTTAAGAACCTTGCAGACAATTTTCTGCCCTTCCCTTACGTAGTCCCTGACGTATTTGACCCAGCCTGCTTTAATTTCGGAGATATGGATGAAGCCTTCCCGTCCTCCGTACTCCTCAAGCTCGACGTAGGCTCCGAAATCCGTCACATTCTTTACAGTACAGACAACGAATTCTCCGACTTCGGGCCAGTTATCGTTTCCCATTCGCACCACTTCTCAAATTTTGTATTTCCATTACTATTTATATCACTCCTGAAAATGCTTTTACAAATACGGTTATTCGAGCACTTCCAGAATATGAGTTGTAATCGTCGATTTTCCACCTGTCGGCTCTGCAAGGGTTCTTCCGCAGACAACGCAGGTAATTTTACGGCTGGCACTTCCGAATATAATCTGTTCGTTTTCGCAGTCGTTGCACTTTACGCGAAGGAACCTGCTCTTTGGCCTCTGGACATAATCTACCATTTTATCTTACTCCTTGAATTCAAACTTTTTTGCCCTGAATGCAGGTCTCTGGTGGGCTTTCTTGCATACTGTACAGCGGTATCTGAGCCAGATGCGTTTTGTCGGCTTATCGCCACCAGGCACCTTGGAGAATTTTCCACTGTTTCCTATACCTTGCTGTCTTTTCTTCTGCCTTGCAATGTGGGTCATGGATGAAGCCTGGCCCTTCTTGACCCTTTCAACAACAATTTCTTGATGAGTCTTACAGAACGGACAGTAAGTTCTGAACCGCTTTGGAATTTTCATTATTTACACCTTTTTTAATGATTATTGGTTTTGTAATCCACCTTTCCGACTTTTGCACAAAGGCGTTGTTAAATATATTAATAAATATACGTATGGCGTCTACGTATGGCGTTTTAATCCTGGGAAGCTCTTATTTGGGAAGCCTTTGATTAGATAAACTTGAAATTTTCTAACTTTTTTGTCTCGATATCATGATTGGCAGTCTCGTATCGATGACAGGGTTAGAGCATGCTAACAAGGTTAAGTTACACAGATATAGCTACACATATAAATACTAATACTATTACTTGAAAGGCTTTCCTGCTATCATCACAGGATTTGATATTTGCAGGATTCTTTAATTACCTGCTTTCTTTTCTCCCCAAGCTAAAATAAGCTGCAGCCTTCGAACATTAAATTTTTACGAAACTTTCCTGTTCGGCGATAAGCTTAGCTGCATTTCGCTTTATTAGTCCTGTTGCGTTGAGTTGCGGCAAAACAATTACGTCTTCGGCACTGACAGTATAATTTCGACCGTCTGCACCTGTGAAGGTCGGAAGATCCTTCAGTATTCGGACAATGACGTATTTCTCATTTATATTATTTTTGCCTGTTTCTGCTTTTGCTTCTTTTCTGCCTGCAGTTATGAAGATCCCCTTCCCTGCTTCAGCTTCCCCCCGGGTACTGGCAGAAACCTGGATCCCCCCTCCGATTTCTGGCCAGCCTGCAATCTTTTCGGAATCCGGATACAAAATAGGTCCCAGAAGCTCTATCTTTGCGGCC
>CAZSVY010000210.1:0-24284 GCA_964610495.1 uncultured Methanosarcinales archaeon | reverse complement strand
GTACTCCTGATAGCTTTCCTGTTCATAATAATATCAATGCAGGGAGCACAGCTTATCGAGATGAAAGCAGGGACAGAAACCTTTGTCGGGAAAGACTCTCCTCTCTACCAGGATTACGATCACCTTTATCAGAATATTTTTCAGACGCAATCTATTGTGGTAATGGTAGAGGGCAATGATGTAAAAAATGCTGACCTGATGAAAGCCGTAGACAGGCTAGAGCACCAGTTACAGGCAACGGATGGGGTGATTGAGACTACAAGCCCTGCCTCTCTCATCAAAAAAGTTAACTACCAGATGACAGGAAGGTACGCGCTTCCCGAAACCGATGAAGAAATAGAAGCTATTATAGACGGAAACCCTGCTATTTTCGGCCAGATTATCCCTGACAATACTCATATGCTGATTTCGATAGTTATGGCCGGCTCAGCCAGCGAGAAGACACAGCAAGATATTATTACTGCAACTGAAGGTGCCGTCTCATTTTCGGATTTTCCACCGTCTTACAATATTATCGTTACAGGTGATCCGGCGTTCCAAATTTCTATGAACTATGAGATGAATTCCAGTATGGGTTTACTTTTAGGGCTTTCAGCCATTTTCATGGTTATTGTCCTGCTCCTCGTGTTCAGGCATGTCCGCTGGTCTCTTCTCCCTCTGCCGGTAGTCCTTTTAGGTATTGTTTACACCTTCGGAGCTATGGGTTATGTAGGGATTCCGATGTCCATGGTTTCCATGTCTGCGTTCCCGATTCTCATAGGAGTGGGGATTGACTATGCCATTCAGTTCCACAACAGGCTTGAAGAAGAACTGCAGGAAAAAGGAAACAAGACAAGAGCAGTTATAGAAACAATAAAACACACTGGTCCTGCAGTCCTTATAGCTCTGATAATGACAGCCCTTGGTTTTTTCTCTCTTTTTACATCTTCCGTGCCAATGATCCAGGACTTTGGGAAACTGCTCATGATAGGCATTTTAATGTGCTACTTCTCCTCCATCTTCGTAGGTGTTGTAACGATTTCCTTATTTGATAAATATTCGGACAAAAACCCCCTTAAGAAGGTAGCAAGTAAGATAAGACCCGCAAATTCGGGAAAGAAAAGAAAATCTGAGGAAGGAAGCGAAAGCGATCGTCTAATCGGGAGAATTCTCCAGAAAACTACGGATATGACTATTAAATACGACGTTCTCGTACTGGGAATTGCATGCTTACTCTGTTTTGGTGGCCTTTACCTTGATCAGTCCGTACCTATTCAGACTGATGTACAAACCTTCGTGCCACAGGATATGCCTGCCCTTGTTGATCTCAAACACATGGGAGATATCATGGGGGGGAGCGATGAATTAAATCTCATCATCAAAGTTGAGGATGCAGCGAACCCGGATGTTCTTAGATGGATAGATCGTTTTTCCGGACATGAGGTCGCATCCAATGGCCACATTTACAGCGCTACGAGTATAGTACCGCTCGTAAAGGAAAGAAACGGAGGCATAATTCCCGATACCAGCCAGGAGATCGAGAATATCTACTCCCAGATCCCCGAGGCACAGAAAAACCGCTATATGTACGGAAAAAACATGCTCCTCCTGAACTTCAATATAGGGAATGCGGTTGCGGATATCAAGCTAACAGGGATTGAAGAACTCACGAATATTGTCAGGCAGGATATGCAGTGGATGCCGGCCCCGCCAGGTACCGCTGTCACGATTACCGGGAACTCAATCGTGTTTACAGAGGTTATCACTGCTCTTACAAGCGGAAGAGTGGCTATGACTTTCCTTGGACTTCTTCTCGTGCTCGCAGGGCTTTTTGTTGTTTACAGAGACTGGGTGAAAGCGCTGGTTCCTGTAATCCCAATGGTAATAGTAATAGGCTGGTCAGGTGGAGTCATGAACTATCTTAACATCGATTACACTCCCTTGACAGCAACCCTGGGAGCTCTGATTTTAGGAGTCGGGTCCGAATATGCGATCCTCATGATGGAACGTTACTTTGAAGAAAAGGATAAAGGAGTAAGTCCTATGGAAGCAATCCGGATGACCAGTACCAAAATAGGAAGTGCAATCGTTGCTTCAGGAGCTACGACAGTATTCGGGTTCATGGCCCTGATAGCTTCTCCTTTCCCGATGATAGCCGACTTCGGTATGGTTACGGTTATCGATGTCGTGCTGGCTCTCCTGGCAACCTTTGTAGTCTTCCCACCGCTTATGGTTATTCTTGATACCTGGCGGGATAGACGAAAAGGGCTCAGGACGGCAGAAAAAGAGACCGAGACAAAAAAACAAACTCAGGGGGCCGAAATATGACACAGGTGCCCGTAAAATTAAGGCAAAAAATGATTAAAAAAATTGCTGTACTTGCGTTAATCCTATCAATATTATCAGTGACTGCATTTCCAGCCCTCGGAAACGATGACGACGATGATGAAACGAATTTCCTTATTCCGGAGCATGGATACACCGTGGACTACTACAGGAGTTACGGAGAGCCAGTTATCCGGGCTTCAGTTACAGGAAATCCCGAACTCAGCAGGGGAGAAACTGCAGACCTGCAGATAAAAATTGCCAACGGTGGAGTTATAGATGGTTTCCAGAGGCTTAACGTAAACCAGAATAAAATTCCAGACTCAGCCGAGGAGGCGCTTGCAGGCGCTGAGATGAAAGAAGAAAAAGACTGTACAACAGCAAAAGACCTTGAAGCTTCTCTTGTTTCTGAAACCGAATATATCGAAGTCGAACCGACAGCCAGTCTGCAGAGCGTGGAAGAACTTGAAACAGGCTCTACGGCAAACCTTCGCTACACAATAAAAATAGATAGTGATACGCCTGCTGGAAACTATGAGCTTCTCCTGCCTGTAAATTATCAATACCAGGCAAATGTCCGGACTGCAACTGCGGATGTGATAAACCTGGGTCTGACGGAAATAGAGTATGTAAGAGAGTATAAGACGAAAATCGAAACTCTCAGAGTGCCTATCTCTATAGAAAATGAACCGAAATTAGAAGTAACCAGAGTCTCCGGAAATCTGGTTCAGGGAGAGAGTAAAACCATTGAAGTCACTTATAAAAATACCCGGGAGGGTATAGCAAAAGATTCCTTAGCCCGGATAATTGTCATGAGCCCCCTGAGCACTGAGAAACCTATAGTGAGGCTCGGGGATATAGGACCCGGGGAGGAAAAAACTGCCAGATTCGAGATTTCGGCAGATCAGGAAGCCCTTGTGAAGAATTACGGCATAAACAGCGAAATAAAATATATTGATGAAGATGGAGAAAGCTCCTTTTCAGAAAACATGAAAGTGAGCATACCCCTTGAAGCCACAGAGAAGAAGTTTAGCATAACGGGTGTAGCAATCATACTGATTATCCTTATCGCCCTTTACCAGATCGTAAACGTACACCGGAAAAGAAACAAGAATAATGAGAATGCATCAGGTGATGAAAATGAGTAAAAATGGATTTTTTATTGCTGTCACAACCCTTCTAATCCTTTGCTGGGCAATCTTGCCAGCGCAGGCAGCTCTACCCGAAAATTTTGACATTAGTGAGAACTACTACAACGTATACGGAGGGCCTGACCTTAATGCAACACTCATCGGAGATAATGAATATTCAAGAGGAGATACTGTAACCCTTAACATAGAGATGATGAATAAGGGCGAAATTACCGGCTTTGAATCTGAAAATGAAGTAGATATCGGAAATTATGTAGATGAGATGCTCCAGCAGGCCGAAATGCAGTACGAAGCCCAGGCTACGACAGCAGTGGGCATCCTTGCAACCCTCAAATCCGATGATCCGAATATTAAAGTCAAATCCGAACCTCAGCAAGCAGGTACTCTCAAGCAGGGAAAACAGAGCTCAAACCCAACAAAATTTACAATTGAGATTAACAAAAATGCTTCTGCAGGTACCTATCCTTTAACCCTTGAACTTTCGTACCAGTACCAGAACAATGTTCAGGTAGGAGGAGACGAATTTGACAGTACTACAGGCGTTGTAACTAACAAGGAAGTAGGCATCTGGTACGAAAACAAAACTCAGACACAGCCTATCGAGATAAAAGTCAAAGAAGAACCTTACTTTGAAGTCACAAATGTAACAGGTGACCTTTATCCTGATGAAGGCGGGATGCTCCGTGTTACGTATAAAAATAGCGGTGAAGAACCTGCAAAAGACGCTACTGTCCGGGTCAGTGCAGCCGATCCCTTCAGCACAACTGACGACCAGGCTTATCTCGGGACCCTTAACGCAGGGGAAAGCGCTGTTGCTGTTTTTGATATAGCTGTAGATGAGACCGCAACCCCAAAGCCCTATTCCCTCAATAGTGAAATTCTCTACGAGGACGCTGACGGGCATGACCAGATTTCTGACAGTGTCAAAATTAACACTGAAGTCCTGCCTGCCAGAGAGACGCTTCCGGGATACCAGATGGTAACAGGTGTTGCATTTATGGCCCTCGCAGCATGCTTCGTCCTGTTAAGAAAAAAGAGTCAGGATTGAAGTCAGAGCCGTAAAAAACCTGAAAGGTTTGAGCAGCAGCATATCTAAGGAAATATCCAGGTAGCCTTTTAAAAAGGCTACAACCTTTTATTTTCGGAAATGTACTCATCCGGTTAATAACTTTGAATTTTTTACTTCAAATTGCAAGCAATAACCCAAACAATTCCGAAAATCAAACCTTTATGGGTATAACTGAATCAATCTTTTCTTTCATACCGGTACTTTATGCTTAAAACAAACGGAGAATAACACATGAAAAGAGAATTACACCGAGATATATTGATTGCAACAGACGGGTCTGAGAACACCCGGAGAGCCATTTCTTACGGTATTGAGATCGCAAAACTTAGCGGAGCCACTGTCTACGCCCTTTACGTAGTAAATACACCATCTACAATTTCTGAAAATTGGACTGCTTGCAAAGAAACAATCTACAAAATTATGAGAAGCGATGGAGAGAAAGCAGTATCTAAAATTAAGAAGATTGGAGAGGCTTCAGGGGTGGAGGTAAGAGAGGTTGTTTTAGATGGCTACCCGAGTAATGAAATTATCGATTTCGCAGCAAATAATAATATTGACCTGATAGTAATGGGTACCCTTGGAGAAACCGGACTCGAAAGGTTTCTAATTGGAAGTGTTGCAGAAAAAGTTGTGAGGGGCTCAAAAGTCCCGGTCATGGTCGTCCGGGGAAAAAGCGAATCCGAAACTTTCTGTTAACTGGAAGCTTTTTTGGAAAAGAAAGAAATCAGGACTCAGGACTAAAAGGTCTAAGTTGCACACCAAAAAACATATTCATTGAATCGGCACAAAATTTTTCAGAAGGAAAAGAATTTAAAAACCTGAAAGCATATCATAAAATTTTAAACTATATAAGGAAAACCGAAGTGTGATGCCGATTTATATATTAGAAAAATAATGCTTCTGGTAAACTAAATTATAATTTTCAGTCAGAGTGATCCGTCTCTTTCGAACCGACTTTTATCTGCTCTTTTTCAGTGACCGCTTTTGCAACCATTACCTCAGTTGATTTGATGACCGCATAAATTCTGTCTCCGGGCTTTATGTCCAGTTTTTCTACAGCCTCTTCAGTAACTACCGAGGTTATAACTGAGGGTTCCATCTCGATTGTAATTTTGCAAACAAGCCCGCTTTTTTCCACTTCAAGCACTTTGCCGGGCAACTGGTTCCTGGCTGATAGCTTAAAACTTACATTTTCCCAGGCGGTTTCATCCCCTATGGTTTCATTAATAAGCTGTTTACCGGTCTCATACTCAGCCAGTAACTTTCTTCCAAGGTCGGTCAGGAAGGTACCCTGATCTTTTCCCCCGCGTACTGTCACAATTGCGGGCTCGCCAAGGGCCTCATTCATTTTTTTAAGCATCATCCAGGCATGTTTATATGAGATCCCGAGCTTCTTGCAGGCTTTCCGAAGCGAGCGCTCCTCTTCTATTGCCCTCAGTAATTCAGCTCTTCCAGCACCCATGACGGTTTTCCCATCTTCCGTAAACCAGAGCTTTGTTTTTGCTTTCACAGATTTTCACCTCTTACCGGAGCACATGGACAGAACTTGCCTTGAACTGGGCATAGACCGGAACTCCAGGAAAAATGTCCATTTCCTCTGCCGATTGCCGGGTTATGAGGGCATTAAGGAGAACGCCGCAGTCAACCTTCACCCGAACAAGAGCTCCCAGCATCCGGACTTCGGTAATCCTGCCCTGTAGAGAGTTCCTGACGCTGGATTGTGCGGAAGTTTTACTTAAAACTATGTTCTCAGGCCTCAGGAAGGCATGTACCTGGCTCCCCACCTCAACATCTCCTGAAGCGTCAATGACTATCTTCCCGGCTTCAATCCTTAGAAGTCCTCGGTCTGCAGAGATAACCCTGCCATTCAGCATATTCTCAAACCCTACGAAGCTGGCTACCCGGCTGTCAACCGGCTTTTCGAAGATTTCTTCCGGAACCCCTACCTGCATAAGTTTTCCATCCATTATTATTGCGATCCTGTCAGCCATTATCCGGGCTTCGGTCTGGTCATGGGTAATATGCAGCACAGTCAATTTTTTCTTTTTGTGGATAGTTGAAAGCAGTTCCCTGGCACTTTCCTGTGTCCTGGGATCGAGTGCGCTCAGAGGCTCGTCAAGGAGCAGAATTTCCGGATCAGTCACAAGGGCTCGTGCAAGAGCAACTCTCTGCTGCTCTCCTCCTGAAAGTGTGAGAGGATGACGATCAAGCAGGTGAGTGATCTTCAGGTCCCTGGCAACTTCAAGGAGCTTTTCCTGTGACCTTATTTTTTTCATCCGCATGCCAAACTCAATATTTTTTTTTACGCTCATATGGGGAAAAAGTGAGTAGTCCTGATAGACAAAGGCAAGGTCATGTTTTTCCGGAGGCAGGTGTGTTACGTCTTTTCTCCCAATCCGAATTTTCCCTGAATCCGGGGAATGAAAACCTGCTATTAGCTCTAAAAGGAGAGTTTTTCCGGCTCCTGTAGGCCCGAGGATCACAAAATATTCTCCGGACTCGATTTTAAGGCTTAATTTATCCAGAGCAAAGTTTTTCCATTTTCTCGAGAGGGACTCAATCTCTATCATATATACTCCAGCCTGCGGAAAGGACCCGTATTACTATGAATATGGAAAGCGTGACCAGTATAAGCAGCACGGCTATGGGTCTGGAGGCAGACAGCCCGTAGGAAAGAAAACGATCATAGATAAGAGTTGGCCCTATCATGGGATAATAGGCAATCAGCACAACCGCCCCGAATTCACTTATAGCCCGTGCCCAGGTCATGATAGCCCCTATTAAAATATGCCTTGCCGAGAGAGGTAGGGTTACAAAGAGAAACGCTTTCCAGAGAGGAGCACCCAGAGAACGAGCAGCATTTTCGAGCCTGGGGTCAACGCTTTTAAAACCCTCCCTTGCGGAATTGGCCAGGTATGGAAGGGATACGAAGAGCATTGCAACTACAATTCCGGGCAGTGCATCACGGAACTGGATATAAGCTTCGAGAGGGCCGCCGATAAATCCCCTTGACCCGAAAACCGTAAGAAGAGCTATTCCTGCAACTGTATGCGGTACTACTACAGGCACATCAATAATACTCTCGACCAGCCTTTTTCCGGGAAAATCGAATCTTGCAAGAATATAACCCGCAGGTACTCCGAGAAAGAGGGAAATAAGGGTTGCCAGAAAGCCTGCATAAAGCGAGAGAAGAATAGAGCTGACCACAGCACGATTGCTTGCAGCTTCGATAAGTCCCTGGGGATCGTCAAAGATCTGCCCGAAAATCATGTTTGAAAGTGTTAAGAAGATAAAAAGAAAGAGAATTAGCAGTAAAAGGGAAAAAATGAAAGTCAGAGGCTCAAATTTACTGCTTTTCCGGATTAAGGCTTTCATTTTTATACCTTTTTACTGTCGTTTTCGTTTTTAAGGAATTTCCTAACTGCTATATTCTGATTTTGACTTTACCTTAATATTTTCACTTTATCTTAATATTTTCAATTTACCTTAACTCATCTCTTCTACAAGCGGCTGCAACTCTTCAGGCATTTTATCTTTTCCTTCGGCAATTGCAGGGACAATTGGCGGCTGGCCGTTCTCTATGAATATCTGCTGGCCGGGCTCGTCGAGGAGTAGTTCTACAAACTCAGTAGCAAGTTCTGGATTTTCGGCATTTTTCGGAATGGTTATGCCGTACACTATGGGAGATCCTGTTACCACTTCTCCATTTACCATTTGAACCTGAACCTTTGAGTAATTGTCAGCATAATCAAGTGAACTCAGATCAATTTCAGGTGGAAGCTCCACATACTTAAATCCATGCTGCTCGGCAACACTCCTGTAAATGTAGAGGTAATCTATTTCCCCGGTCTCAAGGGCAGAAGAAAGTTCGACTTCCATACTCCTGAGCATGATTTTATCAGGATTCGGAGCAATCTCTTCCGATGCAGGAACCTGTACAAGGGCTGTCCCGTTTTCCTGTGTAGTAAGAGTTATGCCTGTATTATTCAGGATAAGGTCATCATAGATCTGGCTGTCATTATAATAGGATTCGGCTAACACAGTTACCATCTGTGACCTGTAGCCCGCAGGGTCATCATTAGGATTGGAAAACCCAAAGCGAACATCGGGCCGCCTGAGAATCTCGTACCAGTTGTTTCCGTTGATTTCGTCACTGTACTTACTCTCATTTGTATAAGCAATGATCATCTGGTTCCTTGCAAAAGCTGCATACCAGTCTGCATATTCAGGCATCATCAAGGATGGAATCAGGATATAATCTGCGGATGCAAGCACATCAGCGTTTTTCCCGAGCTCAGTGATCTTTCTTACACTCTGTGCGCTACCTGCGGCTTCCCGCTGAACATCTACCCCGGGATGCTGGGCTTCGAATTCAGCTTCAAGCTCCTCAAAGGGTACACCAAGGCTTCCTGCATGAAAAACCGCCAGGGTCTCCCCTTCACCCGCAGAAGCATTTCCAGAAGCGTTTTCCATCGAGTCCGTACTTTCGTTCCCGGCCTGATCGCCAACACAGCCTAGGCAGGCAGATACAACCAGGATCAAGAGAACTGATATCAATTTGAAAATTCTGGTTTTAACTTTCATGGTTATGTGGTTTTGAACATAACAGATATAAGCCTTTTGAGGGAGAGTAACTGCTTTTTTACATTAAATAAACAATATTCGGGAAGAAGGGGGTACCGATAGCTGAAAGCGTTTTCCCTCCCGAATTCCATCTCGCCCGAATTGCGCCTCGGGAGTACGCTGCCCTTTTCGCTCACTTCGTTCGCTCAAGAGGGTTAATTTATAAATAAAGATACTGAAGTGAGCTCAAGACGGCTAATTTATGGGTAAATAGTAGTAATCTTTGCTCAAGCGGACTGATTTATAAAATAAATACTGATCTGCACTCACGAGGGAAGGCTGATTTATAGTATGTTCTTTTGAATCTCATTCAAAGAGGCTTATTTTGGAAAATTAGAGCATGTACTTTTCTTCATGTGATTAGAAGTCTAAAATTAGTTAGAACTGTTCAAGGAATTAGAATCTGAAATAAAGGAGGCAAATTCACTATTTCTTTACATGTTTTCCTTTTTTCTGTGATTATAGGATTTAGTTAGGGGGTTTCTGTGTCCTTACGTGTTTATAGAGTTTCTAACAGTTTTTTCGTGCTCTTCCTGATTGTAAAACCTGAAACAAGTTTTTCGGTGTTCTTATTTCCCATAGTTATGGAGTTTGGAGCGGGTTAGATGCAAACATTTCCTTCTAAACGATAGAAGTTAATAGCAGTTTGAATCCAAGTTAACTTGTGTGGAGTGAAGGAAAGAAGTCCATCCAGCAGCAAAGGTATTAATAAAAGATTGGATCAAAGTAAAAATTCATTTACTCATATATTAATACAATGAGAATATATAAAAAGTAATATTTAAGAAAAAGAATTAATACTTCAGATATTTCGATAAAAAAGTTTGTTTACATTAGTAAATCACTTTGAAGGTTTCCTTATGGATGGTTATAATATTTTCCTGGTATTGCTTTCGGTCTATATAGCCGGGCTTGTGGCTATTGGCTGGTACTTTAATAAAAAACAGAAATCTGTTACTGACTTCTGGCTAGCGGGAAGGAGAATAGGACCCTCAGCCCTGGGGTTTTCAGCGGCAGCTTCCTGGCTAACAGCAGGCGGGATTCTTGCAGTTATCGGGTATTTTATGCTTCAGGGAATGGGTTCTATATGGGCTTTTGTAGCTCCCAATATCCTCGCCCTCCTTGCCATTGCTGTGCTTGTAGGAAAGATTAAACACCTGCCTGCAATCACCCAGCCCGAACTTCTTGAACAGCGCTATGGCAGTATAGTCAGATGGCCGATTGCGCTGATTATCACGGTTGTAATGATTCTCTTCGCAGTCGCCGACGTTACAGGGCTTTCCTTAGTATTGCAGATATTTTACGGCCTTGATCCTCTGTATGCCGCAGCCATTGTTGCAATTGCAGTTTCGCTTTACGTAACGCTCGGAGGGTTGTCTGCGGTTATCTGGACGGATGTTATCCAGTTTGGTTTCCTTTCCCTTTTCACGATAGGAATGGCTTTTGCGGCGTTAGGAACCGTGGCAGACGGAGGGCTTCAGACTTCTGCAATAAGCAGTTCCGAACTTTTCGGAAATGTGTCCGAAACCTGGTGGAATCCCTTTTCAATAGGTCTTCCAATGGTTCTTATTTTTATCCTGGCTATTATTCCTGGCTGGATTACCGAGCAGGACCCCTGGCAGAAAGTCTGGGCTGCACGGGACGCAAAATCTGCCAGTCTTGGAATGATTATAGGGTCCCTTATGATTGCTGTAGTTTTCACGGCATGTGCTGTAATTGCAATAGCCCTCAGTTCCATATACCCTGAAATCGCGGGAATGAGCTTTCCTGCAGGCATGGCCTCTGCTGAGCCTGCACTCCTGAGCTTTGTCAATGAACGTTTCGCTTCTGCTCCAATAATAATAGCTTTCAGTGCAATCGGGCTTGCCGCTGCTTCAATGTCCTGCGCAGATACTTTTGCTACCTCAGGCGCATCCTGCATCTCGCGGGATATTTACCAGAGGTATATAAAGCCAGAAGCTACAATGCGGGAAATGATGGTTGTAAACAGGATCAGTGTGCTGATAATTATACTTGCGGCAACAGCAGGCTCATTTGTGATCCCTAACATTATAGATGCTATCCACATCGCAACTTTCATTGCAAGCGCCTCTTACTTCTTCCCACTCATGGGGGGGCTTTACTGGAAGCGGGCTACGAAAGAGGGAGCCTTTGCAGGCATGGTAGTTGGATTTACGGTTCAGGTGGCTCTGGTGGCTCTAGACCTTATAAATACCCCGCCTCTTTCGCCCTATTACCTTGAAACTATTCATCCGGCACTTATGGGCCATGGGGTTATTGTGGGAATGACCTTAAGTGCAATTGCTTTCTTTGGGGTATCTCTGATGACGAAACCTTCAAGCAGGGTCAATCTTGCGCCCTTTTTCGAAGAAGAAGCTGAAAAGCTTGCCCGTTACGAAGCAAGGGAAATTAACGAAAAAGATCAGGTGTACACTTCTTTCCTGAAAAACGTTGATGAAAAAGTCACAGGAGAACGTACTCACCTCCAGCTCAATCTCCGGGCTTCAAGAAACCTTAGCTGGCATGAGCTGGTAGAAAAACTTAAAGGGAGCTCTCCTGCCTGGGTTACGCCTACAGGGCTTGATTCCGTATACCGGCTAACTCATGGGGACATGCTCGCCTGTGTAGCAGTTACCAGAGGAAGCGGAGAAAAAGATATCTGGCTAAAAGCCGAACCCAGACTCGAAACCGTAGACAGGCAAAGAAAAGAGCTTTTCACGGCTTACGAGGAGTTGAAAAAGGCACTTGGCCAGAAAGGTGTAAGCCTGGACTTTTATTAAAAAACTGAGGTTCATAATCGAACCTTGCTTTCTTTTTTTCGTAGTTTTAGCCTTTTCTAAAGTTTGAAGGCGTTCTCAAGGGTTGTTTTTCCGAAACAGAGATCTTCGAGAGAGAATACCTCAAAATTATAGACACCCCTGTACCCTGAAACCAATTCCAGGACTGAAAAGTCCGCACAACCTTTTCCGGGGGCCATATGCTCGTCTCCATCATATTTTTCGGTCCACTGCCCGCTGTTATCGTGCAGATGAATATGGATGATATGCTTCTGCAGGGTCCGGACAAATTCCCTGAGTTTTTCAGGGTTCCCTCCACAGGTAAGGTTTGCGTGTCCTATGTCAAAAGTAGCCTTCAGATATCCGGAGTTTACAGCTTCTATAGTCCGGGAAAGCTCTCCTGCCTCACAGCACAAGTTCGAAGGATCTGTACCTTCTTTATTTTCAAGGCCCAGAATAACTCCGTAATCTTCAGCCACGGAAGCAAGCGTACCGAGGTTTTTGACCATGGAGAAAAAAGATTTTTCCCGATCAGGCCCGACTCTTCCGGGATGTAATACTACAACACGGGCTCCGGTCCGGTTTGCAAGCGCAATTGATTCTTCCAGAAGGGTATATTCTCTCTTGCCCATCCGTGCAGTGTCTATCTGGAGCGCTGAAGGATATCTGGAATCTCCAGCAGAATAAGGAGCGTGAACTGTGACTGCAAAATTATAGATCGAGATTTCGTCAAGCACCCTGTCAAGCTTTTCCGTCTCAAGTGTCGAACCGTTGTAGATTCCAAGCTTGGGAATATACAATTCTATGGACTCAACATGTCCCTTTAAATCCCCAGGGGGGCCGGCAAAGGATGAGGCTCCTAAAATCACGCATTAAGCAAGGAAACTAAATATAAAAATCCTTTTCTAACTCTTGCAGGAATCAGATTTCCGAGACATAATAAAATAATTAGTTTACTTTTATACTAAAATAGGAAATTTCCACAAAATTGCTCTTAATTCCTGGCCAGGCAATTCCATGTTATTAATATGAAAAAAACGGTCAACATATTTATATATAAATAAGTGTTATCCGGCAAACCGTCAAATATAATTTATAAATACTCATTAAAAAAGGTATATAGTTTCCTATGATAAATATACTTTCGCCTTAGATGCAAACAGTATTAAATAATTTGCACCTTATGATACAGAAAACATGTCCTATTTGTTCCCTAAATAAACGAAAAAGTTAATACTATACACAATTTATAAAAATCAATAATATAAAAACCACACCTAGAGGGCCCATTTATATAAAAACAGTAAATATTTTTTTAATAATAAATTAAAAAATTCACTAGTTATAATCGGAATCTTTATATGATATTGGAAAGAGTAGAATTTTTTAATTTATATAAATATAGGATTTTGATTATTTTCACCAGCTTAATCTATCTTATAAAATTGATTGTATATTATATAATCCTATAATAATATTTTAAAAGCCTACTTATTTCGAAAGGTTTATGAATGATCCTCTCTAATCCAAAATTTAACGCGCGTCATAATCATATTTATTTGTAATGATATGGCAGACGATTTCAAAAAAATGTACAGCGTTTTTTGAATCCAATTTATTACATGTAATAATATAAAGGAGGAAAATAAATGGAACCACTCGTAAGCATGGGAGTGCTTGCACTTATCGGAGTGGCTGCGACCATTGCAGGTGCCTCGGAAGACCTGGAATCTGATATAGGCTCGCAGAGTAACCCCAACTCTCAGGTGCAATTAGCTCCCCAGATGGCGTATCCACATAGAATCTATAATAAAGCCATTTCTGGTGAACCACCGTCCAATGCATTAATGTGTACCATTGGTGCTAGTGTGGCTGTTGTTTTAATTAGTGCATTAGGTTTGTCGCCACTTTTTGCACTGGTTCTAGGTTCTGTTATTGCAGCGACTGTGCATGGGACTTATGCCATGACAGCCACAATGGGACGCTGCGCCAGTCAGAGGCGTTTTAAGCAGCCGGTATACCTGGACATGATAAGGTCGCATACCCCCGCAATCATGGGTTATGCGTTTATAACTACATTCTGTGTCCTGATAGTTTCGTATCTGATGGTTGTTGTACTCGGTCACCCCTTCCCGATGCCTGTGATGGCGTTTATCTGGGGAATCACGGTTGGTGCAATCGGATCATCCACAGGTGATGTCCACTATGGTGCAGAGCGTGAATTCCAGCAGTTTGAATTCGGGACTGGTCTTAACGCATCAAACTCAGGAAACATTGTAAGATATGCAGAATCAGGTGTCAGAGACAGTTTTGATAACTCCTGGTTCTGTGCAAAGTTTGGTGGACCTGTTACAGGACTTTCTTTCGGAATGACTGTATTTCTGGGCAGCTGGATTACAACTATTTTCAATCCTGCAGATGGCCTGACCACTGGTTGGCTCTCAGTCATTGCAGGTGTCATTCTTGTTGTTATTATGATCATCTGGAACTGGGATATTGAAAAGAAAGCCAGGGAAGCATTCGGTCCATATAAACAGGACAAGGAAGAGGAGGC
The DNA here is from genome assembly GCA_964610495.1 of uncultured Methanosarcinales archaeon. Classification (GTDB taxonomy): domain Archaea; phylum Halobacteriota; class Methanosarcinia; order Methanosarcinales; family Methanosarcinaceae; genus Methanosarcina. The sequence continues at coordinate 9,806 of CAZSVY010000210.1, read as the reverse complement.
AACCGCATGATTGACATTATGGCCAATCTTATCTGGATTATAGTGGTTGTAATCGGCGGGGCTCTAATTTCCCAGAGCGTCCACTTCATACCTGTGGGTGGTGCCCCAGCAGCAATGGCTCAGGCAACAGGTATCGGTACAGGTACCGTGCAGCTAGCAGCAGGCGCAGGTCTGACAGGGCTTGTAAGCGCAGGATACATGATGAGCGTAACCGATAATTTACCTCTTATTCTTGCCTCTGCGGCAGTCGGTGCAATGATCATGATAGCAGCTACCATGATCGTCGGAAGCTGGGTTTACGCCTATGGTGTAGGCTGTGTACCTGCTTCTGCAAAGGTAAAGTATGACCCCTTAACCAAGTACAGGCAGGATCTTTACGTCTCTCAGGGTACTGAAGGGCACGGGCTTCCAACAGTCTGTTTCGTTAGCGGCGTTATTGGAGCTGCCCTTGGTGGAATTGGTGGAGCTCTTGTATACTATGCCCTTATGGAAGTTGGAATGAGCGTAGTTTCAACCAACCCAAACCTTGTAGCGGTTGTAACTATTTTCTCAATAGGCATCTTCTTTGTAAACTCTGTGATTCCTTCATACAATATCGGTGGTACGATTGAAGGGTTCCACGACCCCAAATTCAAGAAATGGCCCAAGGCGGTTATTTCTTCCCTGGTTGCATCACTTCTCTGTGCTATCGTAGCAGCAATTGCAATCGGACAACTTTCAGGAGGTCTATAAATGTCAGCAGGTGGATCTGGAGAAGCTAAATCGAGCTATCCTCCGCAGACAACCATAGGGCTCGGTGTAGTTGGCGGCCTTCTAGGAATCTATGCTGGCGGACTTCTTGCACCGTCGATCCCGGAGCTTTCTTTTATAGGTGGCATTGGGGCAATTTGCGCTGCCATATGGGGTGCTGATGCAGTCCGGCGTGTTGCCAGTTACGGTCTTGGTACTGGTGTACCGTCAATTGGTCTGCTCGCCCTTGGTATGGGTATTGTCGCAGCTCTCTTCGGGCTTTCGATAGGTGGAATTGCAGGCCCTATAGTAGCATTCATTGTAGCCTGTGTCATCGGAGTTGTCATTGGTGCCCTTGCTAACAGAGTAATTGGTATGGGTATTCCAGTCATGGAACAGACAATGACAGAGATTGCAGGTTCAGGAACCCTGCTGATTCTCGGATTAAGTGTTGCAATTGCAGGCACCTTTGATTACAACGTAGTAGTTGAAAGCGTGGTCAAAACAGGTTTTATAGCATTGATTTACATCGCAGGCGGTATGGCACTGCTACACCCCTTCAATGCAAACCTCGGAGCTGACGAATCACAGGACAGAACCCTCACATGCGCTTTTGAAAAAGGTGCAGTTTCAATGGTCGTTGCAGGTATAGCATCCGCAGCTGGTGTGGGTATAGGACCGGCCATTGTAACAGTTATTATCGGAACAGTTCTCTGGTATATCGGCTTCACCAAGTACTATGCGCTTGTTAAGAGAGATGCATATGCAGTGGTTGGAACCGGTTTACTGCCCAGTGCGGAGGAACTACAATGAGCATGATTAGAATAGCCCCCGAACTGCATCTGGTCCTGGACCCTGACACCGCAATTGTCGCTGAAGAAAGGTCAGACTCACTTCAGTACTCCATGGAACCTATGTTTGAGAGGCTGGACAAGCTGGATGGGATTGCGGATGACCTCATGAATTCTCTTTCCCCAAGCCTGCCGCTCCTTAATTCATGGCCAGGTCGTGAAAACACGTCCTATATGGCTGGATTCTACAGCAATACTTTTTACGGAGTCGTTGTAGGTCTTGCCGTTAGTGGACTGCTGGCTCTGTTCTTATATGTACAAAGCCTGATGAACGGAGTGGTGTAAAATGGTAAATAAAAGAGAACCCGCACCTGGATGGCCTATCCTGAAGGGTGAATACGAAGTAGGGGACGTCAAGAATTGTGTACTGGTAATTACCTGCGGATCACACCTTCCGGGGAAGCCAGTTCTTGATGCGGGTGCAGCAGTTACCGGATCATGTAAAACCGAAAACCTCGGTATTGAAAAGGTCGTTGCCCACATTATTTCAAACCCTAACATCAGGTACCTGCTTGTAACCGGCTCTGAAGTTAAAGGGCACGTTACCGGACAGTCAATGATGGCTCTCCATGCAAATGGTGTAAAAGAAAACAGGATTGCAGGAGCATTAGGCGCAATTCCGTATGTCGAGAACCTGAATCCAGAAGCACTTGCCCGCTTCCAGGAGCAAGTTCAGGTTGTCAACCTGCTGGATACTGAAGATATGGGTGCCATCACTGCCAAAGTGAGGGAGCTTGCTTCAAAAGACCCTGGTGCCTTTGATGCAGAACCACTAATTCTGGAAATCAGTGAAGAAGGTGGAGAAGAAGAAGAGGGCGCTGTTGTCAGGCCGGTCTCTGGTGAAATTGCAGTTCTCCGCAGCAGGCTTAAAGCAATTGAAGCCCGCATGATGGATATAGGAAACTTGAACAAGTTCCACTCAGGAGTTCATGCAGGAAAGGTTGAGGGCGCCATGATAGGGTTGACCTTAACCATATCCCTGCTTGGATTATTACTGCTAGGGAGGTAATGAGAATGGCAGAAGAATATGGACAAGGCGTTCCAATGATGCTCGCCCCCCAGATGGGTGCGATCGACGCTACTGTTGAGAGCATTCGGTACAGGGCACAGCTGATTGCGAGAAACCAGAAGCTGGACTCCGGGGTCATGGCTACAGGAATGAGCGGCTTTGTAGCAGGCTTCCTCTTTTCATTGATCATGATCATTGGACTCCCGTTACTCGTCTGGTCTTAACTTGAGAGGTGAATAATATGGCAAAAGCACCAGCAGCATTTGTAGAGCCAGGCGAGTTTAACGAAGTAATGAAAAGGCTCGACAAGATCGACGAAAAGATCGAGTTTGTCAACAGTGAAGTTGCGCAGAGAATCGGAAAGAAAGTAGGAAGAGATATCGGAATTCTGTACGGCGGAGTCATTGGCCTGCTGCTCTTCCTGATCTACGTCTCGGTATCATCAATGTTCATGTAAATGAGGGATCAAAATGTTCAAGTTTGACAAGAAACAGGAAGTTTATGAAGTCGGTGGAGTTAAGTTCGGCGGACAGCCGGGCGAATATCCAACCGTATTAGTCAGTACCATGTTCTATGCAAGGCACAAAATCGTGACTGATGAGGACAAGGGTATCTTCGACAAGGCAGCTGCAGAAACTCTCTGGAACACCCAGGTATCAATGAGTGATGCCACAGGGAATCCCTATGTAAACCAGATCGTGGGCGAAACCCCCGAATCAATAAAGCGCTACATCGACTGGTTCATTGGGATCGACGACAGGACACCTTTCCTTATTGACTCCTCAGCCGGAGAAGTGCGTGCAGCCGCAGCCCAGTACTGTACCGAAATCGGTGTTGCAGACAGGGCAATCCACAACTCAATCAACGCAAGCATTGAGCAGGCAGAAATGGATGTCCTCAAAGAAAGCGACGTAACAGCTGCAATTGTTCTGGCTTTCAACGCAACTGACCCAACCGTAAAAGGAAAGATGGACATCCTTGAAGTCGGTGGTTCCGGACAGACCAAGGGTATGCTCCAGGTCGCAAAGGAATGCGGAATAAACATTCCCCTGATCGACGTTGCAGCTATGCCTCTCGGTGCAGGCGCAGGCGCAACAATCCGCACAGTTCCGACAATCAAAGGAAAACTCGGCCTGCCTGTCGGCGGTGGATATCACAACATGGCCTCAGCCTGGGACTGGCTCCGCAAATTCAAGAAGACCCAGCCTGACCCCAAGGCAATCTACATGCCTACAGACATTGGTACCAACCTGGTAGCCCAGATCGCAGGTTCTGACTTCCTGCTCTACGGTCCTATCGAGAACGTCAACCAGATTTTCCCTGCTGTCGCAATGGTCGACATTATGCTCGGAGAAACTGCCAAGGAACTCGGCGTCGAGATCGCAGACCTGGCAAACCACCCGGTAACCAAACTGACATAAACGAAACGAAGAAAATTGAAAAGAGTCTTAAGACTCAAAAGCAGAGGAGATTTTCCTTTGCTTTTCTTTTATTTTCTAAACTATTGTAGCTTTTTTATTAAATTTAGACGTTTATTCTCTTAACTTCCTGGCCTTATTCTCTTGACTTTTCTGGCCTTATTCTCCCTTCCACTTTCTGGTAAATTTTGACCCATATTCATCTGTTTTTTATACACAATTCAGGTGGACCGGGTAAATAAGATCACCAGGTAAGCCTGAGAAAACACAATACCCAGGCGAACCGGAGAGAACATGAATCGACCTGAACTAAAAAGATGTGTTCAGGAACCAGAAAGGAAAACGTGGAAAAAATAATATTAAAAGGTTTACGTTAGCATTAAAAGGTTTACGTTACTTTCTCAGGAGAAAAGTCCCTGGCTGGCTAAGTAATTCCATCTGAACCTGCCAGGTACTTATGAATCCACTCCCAAACTCGCTTTCTGGGACTGTTACTGCCTCTGAAGATCGTGAGTTATCAGGGAAATGTTATAACCTGTGAGTTTTTACCCCGCACTCGTGCAGGAACTATACAATCTACTCCCAAACCCACAGCCTTGAAAACGTCAACTGATGCCCTTGAGATTAAATTGGAGTAGGTAATCAAGGTTAGACAAACTGTAAGGACAGGGCGAAATCAATAACGCGATCTTCCAGGTTATAGCAGTCCGATTCATATACCAATTTTTTAAATAACATATTGTAGACTGTCTTAACATATATATATAAAGAATTGTGAACCGATGTCACCTGTTTCTGGCCATTTGTCAAGCTTTTCGCTTAACATTATAAGAAAAACTTAATTAGAATTCGAAAATAAGACAGCGTGTAAAAATCTATATCTGATCAAATCGGGGGATTTATTGCCATGCCAACACTGTGGAATATTATACGATTAATTGGCATGTCCGATGAAGTGTATATTAACTCTAATTACCAAGTAATGGTACTAAATAGAAAGATTTAATATTCGGTAGCACTTACCAGTACCATAAACTGGGTTCTAAGTAAAAACTTTTAGATTTACAAAGTATCTCGTTATAAAAACGTTTTTTTCTAGCTTTTAAACCGGAAGCCATAAAAAGTCCTGATCTTACGGTCACCAAAACGGATCATAGCATAAAGAGCCAGGAAACCGGTAGTATCGGGTGGAAATATGCTGATCAGAAAGAATATATCCCTGGATGATAAGTACCTTAAAAAGTTACAGCCCCTTCTGGATGCCAATAATGGGAATTTGAGTGCTGCAGTCAGGGATACCATTGAAGTTGCAGATACAGCTCTTACACATCATAAAAGTATTGATGAAGCAATCCAATTTTTAAAAGAAACTCCTGCAAAAGAAGAGTTAAATGATACAATTCAGAACGGAGAAAATATCGTTATAAATAAAACAATGCTCGAATGGCTGTTCAGGTGTACTAGAGGCAGGCTCACAGATGATGAGCTTGTCAATGAGCTTATTAATCCGTTTGAGGTTCAGGATATGAAACAACTCGAAGACTACCTGAACAGGGTTTCAAGAAGCTATCAATGGGCAATTCGAACTTCAATAAAATGTGAAGATATTCATAATCCGGAATCTGCACTGGTACTTATTTCCAACTCTACTGTACACAGCAGAGACTTTTTCTCCCAGCTGGTAGCTCATTTCCTTTCCAGATGGAAGCAGCTCGATGTTGAGCATGTTTTCAGGAGATCAAACTCGACCCAGATTTCTTTCAGAAGGAATCCATCCACCTCTCCGAATGAGATTATGCCCGGAATCCGGAAGCATTTTGGATACCTTGATATTTTATGTAAAGAGCTGGATGAGAATACGGAATTCTGGACTCAGCTCATGTATACTTATAACGTTGAGAGATTCAATCTTGTGACTCTTCACCGGAGCCAGTTTGAAGTTTTTGCAACCGGAGAAGTCCCAAACCCGACAAAAATCCTTGAGCGCCTGTGCAAGCAGTCAGTAAGTGATATGCCCCTTCCGGATTTACTGGTTCATTTCAGGAGAATGTACCTTGCAACCCAGCTTGCCAAGAATATAGAAATCTCCCTCGAACCCGGAAACGAGTCAGTAACCATTTTCCATGACTTCAAAGATGAAAGAGTTGTCCGCAATCTTGTTGAGTACTTCTCGAACATATTCAGGGAAAACGGCACGTCTTTCGAGACTTCCCTGTATTCAAGCATGATTATATTCAGATTCTTCCAGGAGCGAAAAACTGATAGTTCGGACTTGTATTTAATGGAAGAAATGGAAGAGCCTGAATAACCTGAGAAAGAATACAAAAGCTAGATAACAGGCCCAAAAACTAAAAGAAAACTATTAAGGATAAAAATATTAAAAAGGTCTCTAAGAGATATTAAAGAAAAAAATTAAAAAGAAATATCTAAGAGATATATTAAAGAGAGCGTTTTTCGTCATCTCACTTAACCTTTTGCAACTCCTAAAGGAAAAACTCTTGCGATCTTACGGGCAATGCCGAGCTCGTGCACGACATTTACCACATCGCTGCTGGATTTGTATACGCCTGGAGCTTCCTCTGCAATTACTGAAGGATGCGTGGCTCTTACTGTAATGCCCTGAGCCTCCAGGTTTTCCTTTATGTTCTGTCCGCGGAACTCTTTCTTTGCATGTGCCCTGCTCATGATCCTTCCGGCCCCGTGGCAGGCACTGCCGAATGAAATATCCATAGCTTCCTTTGAACCGCACAATATAAAGGAAGGGGTTCCCATGCTTCCGGGAATTAAAACCGGCTGCCCTACATCCCTGTATACGGCAGGCACTTCAGGATGCCCTGGAGGAAAGGCTCTTGTTGCCCCTTTCCTGTGCACATATACCTCTTTTTTCCTGCCGTCCACGGTGTGTTCTTCAAGTTTTGCCACATTGTGAGCAACATCATAAAGCAGGTCCATGCCCAGGTCGTCCGCGTCTCTACCGAATACCTTTTCAAACGATTCCCTTGTCCAGTGCGTAATCATCTGACGGTTTGCCCACGCATAATTCGCAGCGCAGAGCATGGCCTTAAAATAGTTCTGAGCTTCCCTTGACTGGGCAGGAGCACAGGCAAGCTGTTTATCCGGAATTTCAATTTTATAATTCTTTACAGCCTGAGAGAGTTCTTTTAGATGGTCAGTACAGATCTGGTGCCCTGCACCCCTTGACCCGCAGTGAACCATTACCGTGACCTGGCCTTCTTCAAGCCCGAAGGTTGAAGCAACTTCCTGATCATAGATCTTATCGACATACTGAACCTCCAGGAAGTGGTTGCCGCTTCCAAGGGTTCCTAACTGAGGTTTTCCCCTGTTTCTGGCTTTCGTGCTTACCTGGGAAGGGTCAGCTCCTTCCAGATACCCGTTTGCCTCACAGTGTTCAACATCGGCTTCCACACCATACCCGGCTTCTACAGCCCATTTTGCACCCTCAAGAAAAGCACGGTCCAGTTCCTGGTCGGAAGCCCTGAACCGGCTCTTGGAACCAACACCTGCGGGCACGTTACGAAACAGCTCGTCAGTTAACTCCTTTATATTCGGAACTACATCTTCCTTCTGAAGGTTGGTGCGAATGAGCCTTACCCCGCAGTTGATATCAAAGCCCACCCCACCTGGGCTGATAATCCCTTCTTCCGCATCAAAAGCCGCGACTCCCCCAATAGCAAAACCATAGCCAAGATGGGCATCGGGCATTGCCATGGAATACTTCTGGATTCCAGGGAGGGTTGCCACATTTGCAATCTGGTCGATAGTCCCGGGGTCAATATCTTCGAGTAAACGTTCGGATACAAACAGACGGCCCGGAACCCGCATGTTGGGGATGTGCCCGATAGGGATTTCCCAGTTATTCTCGGAAATCTTCCTGACCATACTTTTTACATCCCCCTGTACATTCTCCTTGCTTAATTCCTCAATAGCTGTATCTTCACTCTCTACCATGATTGATACTCCCTCTACATTATGCTTTATGGATATAACTCTGGAACTACTAATTTACTTTCCGTTTCCCAAAAGTCTGCAAATCGCCCTGGAAACGTAATCAAAATACACTGTATCAGGCTGGATTAAGGCTATAATGAATTCTGGAAACGACTGATAATAAGCTCAGTTCGATATAACAAAGTCGGTCTAAATATGACTGAATCAGTTCAGGACTAGATAATTCAACTTGAGATCTTGTAATGCAGGATAGGATAATAATTCCCATACATGAAGATATGCATGGCACGAAATAGTTAGAGAAAAAACAACCAGTACCCGGGATAGGGAGAAAGTCGTGCTCCCTTAAATGTCTACAACGATCTGAGCCTTCCAGCCATCCGCAGTCTTCGAAATTTCTAACTGGTTATAGGTAACAGCCTTGATTTCAGTCTCAAAGGGGTGGCTTTCGGGATAGAACTTTTCGCCCAGTGCCTGAGCTGTTATTGAGTACTCACCTTCTTTTTCCATGACTTTCTCAACCCGAAATTTCCTGAAAACGACTTCATCAACTTCAAAGATATATAGAAGTTCGGAAAGCCAGTCCACAAGCAGGGATTCCAGGTCAGGTGATTTAAGAAAAATTTCTCTTCGGGTCTCTCCCGAGACTTTTTCTGTATCAATCATAACATTGAACATAGCGAGAGCCGAATTTTCAAATACTTCTTCCAGAGTTTTCCCATAAGCCAGAAACTTGATATCTGCAGTGTGTTCCAGATACTCATACTGTTTTCCTTGAGACGACATAGCCAAGTATTGTTTGTTGTGTTACATTAACTTATTCGCCTCAGAAGCCTGCGTTCAGGTCTGCAGGAAATTTCCCTGAACTGAGATAAAAGTTAAGCTTTGAGAACTCTTGGAAAAATGTGTTGTTTAAAAGAATTCTATCATTCGAAAAGGTGCTATCATTCGGAAGAACGCTATCATTCCAGTTTCTTCCAGATATAATGAATTCTCTGGATTGCCGTTATATGGCTTGTTACAGCAATCAGGATGACAGCCCAGCCAAGGACTGAAAAACCTGCAACCGTCACTGAAAAGGCATAGTTGCCGAAAGCTGCGAGGATTATAACTACAAGCCGATCCGCCCTGCCCATGATTCCTCCATAGTATCTCCCCAGGCTGAGCGCCTGAGCCTGGGTTCCGAGATAGCTGGTAAGCTGCACTCCTACAATTGCCGCAACTCCTATCTGCCAGGGGGCGTAACCTGCAAAAAAAATGCTGCATATAATAAAGACATCCGAGTAGCGGTCGATAACGTGATCCAGAAAGTCACCCCTGGGAGTGGCCCTATTTGATTTCCGTGCAATTACTCCATCAAGAGCGTCAAAGATCGAGTTAAGTATTACCAGGATACCTGCCAGCAGGATGAATCCCCTGGATGCAGGCGAGTAATAAAAACTGAGCCCTGCAAAAAATGCACAGATAAGGGAAGCTATGGAAACTGTATCGGGTGAGACCTCATATCTGACGAAAAAGTCTGCCAGTGGTTCAATAACTTTTGAAGCAAAAGGTCTCAGGGTATTAAATGTCATGGTACTCGAGATTCTTCCTTTAGATGATGTCCGTAATAGAAAGCCGCCCCAGAAACAGGCACCTTATCTTGTTCGGTATCCCGGTTTGGATCTGCTTATTTATATCGTTTCTGTGTTTACCTGCTTTTTATATTTATACTTAAGGCTGTATGGTTATCCGCTCACTCAATAGATAAGTTTACTTATTTTCCCTTCCTGCTGTTGCACGCTTGTGAGAAACGCGGATCAAACGAGCGAGCGTTTGTAGTTTACTTAT